>NZ_JBIUWI010000067.1:3402-26044 GCF_044743385.1 Pseudomonas sp. NPDC087639
CCCACCGGCACCGGGAGGGGGGTCTACGATGAAAAGGGCTGCGGCTGCAGCACTCCTCGTGGGGGCGGTGACGACCGGTTCGTACACTTCAAAGCTATCGAAAGCGACGGTTTCAAAAGCCTGAAAGAAGGCCAGACCGTTTCCTTCGTGGCTGAGAAAGGCCAAAAGGGTATGCAAGCTGCACAGGTTCGCCCAGAGTAATTTCTCGGCGCACTAAAAAAACCCCGTCCATGTGACGGGGTTTTTTATGCCTGACATAAAAGCTGCCAGCAATCAGCCGCAGTTGACGCGAGTAATCACCAGGTTGTTATCGGTATTGAGGTTCAAGCGATCCGAGCGGTATTCCAGGGTGATCATGTCATCTGGCTTGAGGAAACGGGCGTTTTGCGCACCGGCCTTGGCGCGAGCCTGCTCCAGCAACTCTGGCGAAGCTTTCTTGCCAATGGCGAATTCCGCCGCCGTTGCTTCACAGCGGCCATGACCGGCATCGGTCGCCACAGATTCCTTTGCCGACTCGCTGGAGGTCGTACTGCAACCGGCCAACATGGCAACGGCCATAAGTGCACCCAGTGACGCGAACTTCAAAGGCATGAAGCCTCCTTGTTTTCAAATTATTAAGCTGAGATCGTGCGACAGCCGTTCCGGCGTTTGGTTGCATGACAAATGCCATCACCCTGCCCCATGACCGGAAAAACGCCGAGTGTGCCTGAGCAGCACCCATCGCCTCATATCTCAATCGTGACTGAATATTAACGACGCTCAGTAGACGTCGATGTAGTCATATGGCGGATTCGGCCAATTCTCTTTTAGCGCGTTGAAGATCTGCATTACCCACACTTCATCACTGGCCGCGACATTACCCACATAACCCGAGCCCTTGGCCCAGGTTTCAAGACGAAACAACAGGCCGTCGATGTTTTGGCCGCCCGTCACCCCCGAAGAGATGTAGGCGATACCGCCCTTGGTCACACGCAGTTGCGTGTGCTCATCATCGCTGGCCGACGCCAGCAATTGACGTACTGCATCGAGGATAAGGCCGTCAGGGGTACTCAAATCGATCTGCACAGCACAATCCTTGGATAAGCCGGAAAAGACCAAGTGTCGCATAGCGCTCCGCTCATGCCTAAGTCGCAGTGCCAAACGCCCGACAAAATGGTTAACTCGACGCACAGACCTCCCGACTTTCCGAGCCTCATCATGACCAGCCTAAGCATCGAAGCCGACATCAAAGCCAAATGGGCCGACGGACACAGCTCCTACAGCCCGGGAACTACAGAAGAGTTGGCGCTGATTGGTATTGATCTGCTGGTCAAGGATCTGGGAACACAAGCGGCCCAGCATTTCATCCAGCAGATTTTCGAAAGGTACCCGACCGAGCAGGTCGAACAAGAGCCGGGAGAATAAAAAACCCGCAGGCTGGCACCTGCGGGTCGCTCATTTACTTCAGACGTTTCAGGCGTTCGGTCAACAGATCGAAGAAACCCTGGGCATCGCCATTTTCCACCCAGAAGGCATTCTTCGGTGCCTTGAGGCCGTCATACCAATCGACAATGGTCTGACCGAAAGTCGGGCCTTCACGACTATCAACCACGACATTCACCGAACGACCGGTGAAGAGTTCGGGCTTGAGCAGATAAGCCACGACGGTGGCGTCATGCACCGGGCCACCCGGAATGCCGTAGTGCTCCATATCGCCTTTGATGTATTCGTTAAGGATGTCGCCGACAATTTTGCTCGCATTATTGTTGAGTGCGGCAATCTGCTTCAAGCGCGCATCGCTGGTGAGAATCTTGTGGGTCACGTCCAGTGGCAGATAGGTCAGCTTCACGCCGCTCTTGAGCACCACTTCTGCAGCTTGCGGATCGGCAAACAGGTTGAATTCAGCCACCGGGGTGATGTTGCCACCATTGAAGTGCGCACCACCCATGATCACCACTTCCTTGATGCCCTGGACAATCTCCGGTTCCTGGATCAACGCAAGCGCCAGGTTGGTTTGCGGGCCAAGCATGGCGATAGTGATGCTGTGCGGCTTGGCTTTTTTCAGGGTGTCGATCAGATAATTGACCGCATTTCCTTCAGCCAGGCCTTTTTTCGGTTCGTGCACAGTGACACCCGACAGGCCTTCCTTGCCATGGATGTTCTCTGCGTAGATCGGCGTACGCATCAGCGGCTTCGGTGCGCCGGCATAGACGGGCACATCCTCGCGCCCCGCCCACTCGCGAGCCAGACGCGCGTTACGCGAAGTCTTGTCGAGGCGCACGTTGCCGGCCACAGTGGTCAGCGCACGAATATTCAGCTCGTCCGGCGAGGCCAGCGCGAACAGCAAGGCGACCACGTCGTCGGCACCCGGGTCAGTGTCGATGATCAGGTCGATTTTTTCCGCCGCATGAGCGCCGGTTGCAGTTATCACTGACAAAAGCAGCAGACTCCGGATTAGTTGATGCAGTTTTTGAGCATAGCGTTGCATGGCGCATTCCTTGTGCATGAGAAATCGAAAGTTAGAACGTAACACCTGCCAACAAAACGATGTTGCAGTACGGCTGACATTCGCCTGTACGAACAATCGCCCGTGCCTGTCGGCTGAGAACCTTGAATTGCTCGTGACTGAGTAGTTCTCGACGACCCAAGGCGCCCTCTTCATTCAACTCGTCCAGCGTGATCAGCGCTGTCGGCTGCTTATCGAAGATCTCTTTGGCCAGCACATGACTTTCCACCTGCATTTCGCTGAGCACGACTTTCAGCGTGCTGACGAAATCGGGGACACCATGGGTCAGCGCCAGATCGATCAGTTCGACACCGGGCGGCACCGGCAATCCGGCATCACCAATGACCACCATGTCGCCATGACCCAGGGAGGCAATCAGCCGCGACAACGCAACGTTGAGCAATGGAGTCTTTTTCATGCGGGTTTAAACGCCTGTACGTCGGACATTGTTGGGATAGATGGCTGTGCACCGGCGCGAGTCACTGACAATGCGGCGGCAATCTGTCCGTAGCGAATCGCTTCGGCCTCGGACTTGCCAGCGGCCAGCGCAGCGGCGAAACCACCGACGAAAGTGTCCCCCGCCGCCGTGGTATCGACAGCTTTCACTTTCGGAGCGGGGAAATGCTCGAAACCTTTGCCGTTGGCGAATAACGAACCCTCGGCGCCGAGAGTGATGATGACTTTGCCAGCCCCCATCGCAATCAAATGACTCGCCGCGCTTTTCGCGGTGTCCAGCGAGTCAACCGGCAGGCCGCTCAACGCGGCAGCTTCGCTTTCATTGGGAATCAGATAGTCGATGGCCGCGAACCAGTCGGCCGGCAATGGACGGCTGGCGGGTGCCGGATTGAGGATGACGGTCTTGCCCAGCGCATGTGCGCGTTTGAGCGCATGGCCCACCGTTGCATCCGGGATCTCGAGCTGGCAGATGACAACTTCAGCGGCCTGCAAAACCGGGTCGAACCGGTCGATCACCCCGGGCGTCATTGCGCCGTTGGCTCCGGCGACAATCACAATAGCGTTCTGACTGTTGTCATCGACCACGATCAGCGCAACACCACTGGAATCCTCGACAACGCTCACCGCCTGGCAGTCAATCTGCTCAGCCAACAAGGCGTCACGCAGTTGCACGCCGTAATCGTCGTTGCCAACACAACCAACCATCGCCACTTGCGCGCCCAATCGCGCAGCAGCCACGGCCTGATTGGCGCCCTTGCCACCAGATACGGTGGTAAACGAATGACCGATCAGTGTTTCTCCACCCCGGGGCAACCGTGGCGCCCGGGTCACCAGGTCCATGTTCAGGCTGCCTATTACCACTACATTTGCTGGCATACATCATTACTCGTCAATTCGGTTTCAGCGGTATTCGGTGAACACGCCGGACAGCGGCGCGGTCGACTCGCGCAAGACAATACTCGGGATCACGATTCGTTGATCAGTGCCCAGACTCGGGGTAGCAATCCTTCGCAGCAACACTTCGGCCGCCATCTCGCCCAGTTGCAGGATCGACTGGCCGACGGTGGTCAGCGCCGGGTAAACGTAACGACTCATTTGGATATCGTCGAAGCCGATCACCGACAGCTCGGTCGGCACCCGCACGTTGCGTTCTGCCGCTGCGCGCAATACACCGATACCGATCATGTCGTTACCGGCAAAAATCGCACTCGGCGGATTCTTTTCGAGCAGGACCGCAGCTGCGTTGTAACCCCCAGTGCTGGTGAAATCGCTTTCCAGCATGCGCGCCGGGCGTACTTCTATACCCGCCTCTTTCAGCGCACGGCAATATCCGGCTTGGCGCATCTGCGCGACGCTGGTGCTCGCCGGGCCGCCGATAGTCGCTATGTCGCGATGACCAAGCTCCAGCAGATGCCGGGTGGCGAGGTAAGCGCCGTATTCATGATCGATGCGTACCAGATCCGCATCCACGCCATCCAGGCCACGGTCGACAATCACCATCGGCGTCTTCACACCGGCCAGCCCTTGCGCCAGGCCACTGTCACCACCGGCTGAGGCGACGATCAGACCATCGATGCGTTTCTCCAGCAAAACACGTAAATAGCTGCGCTGTTTCTCAGGGTTGTCATCGGAGTTGCAGAGAATCACGCAGTAGCCATTACGCTCACAGTAATCCTCAATGCCCCGCGCCAGCTCGGCAAAGTACGGGTTGAGACTGTTGGGCACCAAGAGGCCAATAGTTGCAGTGGTCTTGGCTTTCAGCGAACGCGCCACCGCGCTCGGTACATAGTCGAGGGTCTTGATGGCCGCTTCGACTTTCAGCCGCACCTCCTGACTGACCGGGCGGGTGTTGTTCACCACATGAGACACGGTCGTATAGGAAATTCCCGCGAGCGCCGCTACATCCTTGATCGTCGCCATGTCTCAGCCCCGCCGACTGGCGCGCTGGCTGCGATAAGTATCGAGCACTACCGCAATGACAATCACTGCACCGGTGATGATGCGCTTGGTCGGTTCAGTTGCGCCAATCTGCGCGAGCCCGGCCGCCAGCACCGAAATGATCAATACGCCAAAGAACGTGCTGATTACCGAACCACGGCCGCCCATCAGACTGGTGCCGCCGATCACTACAGCGGCAATCACTTGCAGTTCCAGACCGGAACCGGCATTCGGGTCAGCCGCTTCCAGGCGGGAGATCTGAAACAGTGCGGCGACACCGGCCAGCAGGCCCATCAGGCTGAATACCAGAATCTTGTAGGGTTTCGGGTTGATCCCCGCCAGACGCACCGCCTCTTCGTTGGTGCCGATGCCGATCAGGTAACGGCCGAACACGGTGCGCGTCAAAACCGCTTGTGCAATAAAGATCACCAGCAGGGCAATGATGAACGACGGCGAGATGCCGAAAGCGATCGGGTTCGACAGCCAGGCAAAGGAATCACCGATATAAGCCGTGCGCGAGCCAGTCATCTGATACGCCAGACCGCGGGCCATTTCCAGCACACCGAGGGAAACGATGAACGATGGAATCCGCCAGGCCACAGTGATCGAACCGGTAATGGTGCCGGCCAATGCCGCTACCGCCATACCGAGCAACGCCGAGGGCAAGACGCTCCAGCCCCAACCGAGCATGGCGACGCTGACCGTCGATGCCGCCAGCGCCAGCACCGAGCCCACCGAAAGGTCGATGCCACCGATGATCAGCACGAACGTCATGCCCACTGCCAGAACCATCAGGTCGGGGATCTGGTTGGCCAGCGTACTGAAGGTGTTATAGGACAAAAAGTGGCTGCTCAAGACCGAGAACAGCGCGATCATCGCCAGCAAGGCACCGGCCAGACCCAGATAGGTACCCAGTCCGTAAAAATTGCCACTACGTTTGCCGGCAGGAGATGCAGTTTTCATGGGAGATCCCTAGGCGCTGCCTCGTTGAGCAACGCATCACGTTTTTGGTAGCCGGCGAACGCGGCGGCAAGCAAATCATCCTGGGTCCAGCTGTCGCGCTCGAAGGTGTCGATCAGACGCCCTGCCGACAGCACGCCGATCCGGTCGCAGATCAGCATCAATTCACGCAGGTCACTGGACACCACCACCAGCGCTTTACCCTGGCGAGTCAGTTCCCCGAGCAAGGCATAAATGTCGAACTTGGCACCGACGTCGATACCGCGCGTGGGCTCGTCGAACAACAGCACCGAACAATCGCGTTCCAGCCAACGACCAATCACGACCTTCTGCTGGTTGCCGCCGGACAGCTCTGACACCAGCTGTGTCGGGCTGGAACTGCGGATGCGCATGGCGGCAATCTGACGTTGCGCCAACGAGATCTCGTCGCCGTTATTGACGAAACCACCGCTGGAAATTTCCGGCATGTTGCCCAAGGCGATGTTGGCGCTGATCGACTGACTGAGCAGCAGGCCTTCGCCCTTGCGGTCCTCGGTGATCAACGCAATGCCATTACGTACAGCATCGACAGGTGATCGTACGCTCACCACTTGAGCAGGCGAACCCAATGCGATCGTGCCACTGTCGGCGAGATCGGCACCGAAGATCAAACGCAGCAGTTCTGTGCGCCCCGCTCCAATCAGCCCGGAAATCCCGAAGATCTCGCCGGCGCGCACTTCGAACGAGACATCGCGCACTTTGTCTGAGCGAGTCAGGCCGTTGACCGTCAACGCCGGAGCGCCAATCTTGCGCGGCCCCAAATCGATGTGTTCGCCCAGTTCGCGGCCGACCATCAGCGTGACCAACTGTTCGCTGTTGTAATTGGCCATCGGCTCGACGCAGACCAGATTTCCGTCGCGCAGCACGGCAATGCGCTGGGCGACTCGCGCCAGCTCTTCAAGACGGTGGGAAATGTAAATGATCGAGACGCCGCGAGCCTGCAATCGAGTGATCTGCTCGAAGAGCATTTCGACTTCGCGCGCAGTGAGCATCGCGGTCGGCTCATCAAGAATCAGCACATGGCAATCGCCGATCAGGTTGCGAGCGATTTCGACCATCTGCTGATGCCCGATGCCCAACTCGCCAACCAGTGTGTCCGGATCGATCGCGTCGAGCCCAACCTGGGCCATGGCCTCGATCGCTGCTTTTCGCAATTGCTTGCGGCTGATCCAGCCACCGTTACTCGGCAGGTTGTCGAGGAACAGGTTCTCCGCTACCGACAGCGTCGGCAGCAGATTGAGTTCTTGCATGACCATGCGCACGCCAAGATCTTCAGCCTGGGTACGGCTGCCCGGACGATAGTCCTTGCCCTGAAATTGCATCTGGCCAGTGGTCGGCGTGACCAGACCACCAATGATCTTCGAAAGCGTGCTTTTACCGGCACCATTCTCGCCGGTCAGCGCCAGCACTTCACCGCGCATCAGCGTCAAATCGATGCCGGCAAGCACCGGTTGCGCATAGGTCTTACCGATACCGCTGACCGAGAGGACAGCGTTCGGGGCGGAAACTGACATAAAAAATCTCCATGCGCTCGCCCGGACGGACGAGCGCCATTGTGTCGCCAGAGGACTTACTTGGTGACCAGCTCGACCGGCGTTTCAATCACGCCATTGGCACCGCTGTCGACCTTCTCGCCCTTGATGATTTTCAGCGCAGTCTCGATGCCGAATACGGCTTGTTTCGCGGCATATTGATCAGCAGTCGCCAGTACGCGACCGTCCTTCAACATTGGCTTGATCGCGTTGATGTTGTCGTAGCCGACAACCTGCACCTGACCAGCCTTGCCAGCGGCCCGCACGGCGGAAACGGCACCGACAGCCATGCTGTCGTTGCCTGCCAGCAATGCTTTGACATCCGGGTATTCGCTGAGAATCGAAGCGGCTACCTTGTTGCCTTTGTCGATCTCCCAGTCACCGGACTGCAGGGACACAACCTTGATCTGCGCCGCTTCCATCGCATCCTTGAAGCCAGCGGTACGCTGCTGAGCGTTGGTCGTCGTGGACACACCTTCAATGATGCCGACTTCGTCACCAGCCTTGAGCTGTTTGGCCAGGTACTCACCGACCAGACGCGCACCTTTGCGGTTATCCGGGCCTACGAATGGCACGCTGATGTTTTTGCTTTTGACGATTTGCGGATCGAGCTGGTTGTCGATGTTGATCACGGTAATACCGGCATCAACGGCTTTCTTGATCACCGGCACCATGGCCTTGGAGTCAGAAGGCGCGATGACCAGGGCGTTGACCTTGGCCAGAATCATTTGCTCGACGATGCGAGTCTGGCCTGCTGTGTCGGTTTCGTCCTTGATGCCGTTGGAGATCAGGTCGAATTCGGCAGAGTGTTCTTTCTGGTAGGCCTTGGCGCCATCTTCCATGGTCAGGAAGAATTCGTTGGCCAGAGATTTCATGACCAGCGCGACTTTTGGTTTTTCCGGGGATTCGGCGAACGCCGAAGAGACAGGCAGTGCAGCGGCTGTGGCAGCCAGCATAGCGACAGCAAGAAGACGTCCAGCGAATGGCAGCTTCATGGGTTCACTCCGATCTTATGATTATTGTGAGCAACGCTTGCGCTGGCGTAAGCTACGTCGCTTTCGCCGACGGCATAGTTCATCGGGAAAGCCGCGCAAACGTTTGCGTAGACCGAACTATGCGAATCCCGCCGACATTTGTCAACAATCAGAAATCGTCATTTATTGTAGGGCGATTCTTCTGACCGCCCCGCGATGCTTATGCCGTGGTATTGACCAGGCCGCCGCTGCTGCTGGAGTCCTTGGCCATCTCCTTGACCAATGCATTGGTGACCTCCGACAGCGCGCTGTTGGTGTCAGCGATTTGCCCCTGCATGGACATGACCACCTGCGCCTTGGCTTCGGGTGTCGGATAGCTCGCCGCCTGTGCCGCAGCCAATTGCTGCTGCTGCTCCTGAAGCTGCTTTTGCAATTCCTGCATCCGCTTCAGCAGCATTTTGACGGTGATACTCAGGTTATCACCGCTTTCGGCCTTACTTTCTTCCTGGGCAGCACCACCGGTTCTGACTTGATTGCCGTCATCTTTATCCGCACCTGACGCCTCGGCGGCAGCGTTCTCTTCCGCCTCACTCAGTGCACTGATTGTGGCGGCGGTTTTGCCGCCGATGGTGACTGCGCCAGGGTTTGAAAAACCGACCGTAAGTGACATGTGAACTCCCTAGAAATTTAGTGCCCTTGAACACGCATCGGCCTGAGCGATGGATTCTTTAGCAGAAAACCCGATACCGACAACCCGATTTGTTCGACAGACGCGGTAGTCCTTTTCGGAGAGCCGAACGCGAAAGTGTGCATTGTTCGGAAACCCGGATAAACGAATCAACAGCGAATTTTACAGATCACAAAATGTTGATTCAAATCATAAGGTTAAACATTTCTCTGACGCAAAGTACGGCTGGTACAGATCCTGCTCCCTTCACTGCACCCGGGCATTCAGATCGGCTCGGGGTGAATCTAGATGAACCTGCATCAGCACCGTCTCACTACTAGAGAGAAAAATAATGAAATCTGCTTTCAACACCTTCGTTCCGGGCGCTTTGGCCCTCCTCCTGCTCCTGCCTGCAGCCGTTCAGGCAAAAGAAGTCGAAACCCAGACCAAACTCGCCAACGTCGTGGTTCTCGCCACTGGCGGCACCATCGCCGGGGCCGGGGCCAGCGCAGCCAACAGCGCGACTTATCAGGCCGCCAAAGTCGGTGTCGAGCAATTGATTGCCGGCATTCCTGAACTGAGCAAACTGGCCAATGTGCGTGGCGAACAAGTCATGCAGATCGCCTCGGAAAGCATCACCAACGACAACCTGCTGCAACTGGGTCGTCGTGTCTCCGAACTGGCAGACAGCAAAGACGTCGACGGTATCGTCATCACCCACGGCACCGACACCCTGGAAGAAACCGCCTACTTCCTGAACCTGGTCGAGAAGACCGACAAGCCGATCATTGTTGTCGGCTCCATGCGTCCGGGCACCGCCATGTCGGCGGACGGCATGCTCAACCTGTACAACGCCGTGGCCGTGGCCAGCAGCAAGGAAGCTCGCGGCAAAGGCGTCCTGGTGACCATGAACGATGAAATCCAGTCCGGTCGCGACGTCAGCAAAACGATCAACATCAAGACCGAGGCATTCAAAAGTGCCTGGGGCCCGCTGGGCATGGTGGTTGAAGGCAAATCCTACTGGTTCCGCATGCCGGCCAAGCGTCACACCATGGATTCGGAATTCGACATCAAAAACATCAAGAGCCTTCCTGACGTAGAAATCGCCTATTCCTACGGCAACGTGAGCGATACCGCCTACAAGGCACTCGCCCAATCCGGCGCCAAAGCCATTATCCACGCCGGTACCGGCAACGGCTCGGTGTCCTCCCGCGTGGTTCCATCCCTGCAGGCACTGCGCAAGGATGGCGTGCAAATCATCCGTTCTTCCCACGTCAACGCTGGCGGCTTCGTTCTGCGCAACGCCGAACAGCCTGACGACAAGTACGACTGGGTCGTTGCTCACGACCTGAATCCGCAAAAAGCCCGCATTCTGGCGATGGTTGCGCTGACCAAAACCAACGACAGCAAAGAGCTGCAACGGATGTTCTGGGAATACTGATTGACCTTCGCCCGATCAACTCTCGGTCGGGCAACCTTCGCACCACTCGCCTCTTCGGCGAGCGGTGCGTCGCCTACAGCACTCAAGCATTTTTCTCACAAAAAAACCGACAGAACTCACACCAAAGTCAGAAAACCGCTGTCAGAGGATTTTCTTGAATTTTAAGCAGTTGCGAAAACGCCTACAGTTAAATACTGTATGCACGTACAGCTTAATAAGGATAACCTCGTGGCCACCTCCTCTGATGCTCCTGACGCTTATGAACGCATGGGTATGCGCGTTCAAAAAATCATCAACTCCCCTACCGCACAAAAAGCCAAAGCCGCACTGATCTTCCGCTTGCCGGATGAGCCGATGGATAAATGGGAACAGCTGCTCGAGGAAATCGACGAGAACGACAACGTCACCCTCGCCTACCGCGACGATGGCGGCGTGCAGATTTTTTGGGTTGTGCCGAAGGAAGATTGATTCAATGATTGTCCGCTGTTTTGCTTTGCTGTTGCTGTTCATCGCCACGGGCGCCCAGGCGGGTGCACCTCGGACATTCACGGAAGCCAAGAAGGTCGCCTGGAAGCTGTATGCGCCGCAGTCCACCGAGTTTTATTGCGGGTGCAAATACACCGGTAACAAGGTCGATCTGAAAGCTTGCGGTTACGTACCACGCAAAAATGCCAAGCGTGCTTCGCGCATCGAGTGGGAGCACATCGTACCGGCCTGGCAGTTCGGCCATCAGCGCCAATGCTGGCAGGAAGGTGGACGCAAGAATTGCACACGTTACGATCCAGGCTATCAGAAGGCCGAGGCCGACCTGCACAACCTGGTGCCGAGTATTGGCGAGGTCAACGGTGACCGCAGTAACTTCAGCTACGGCTGGCTGCCGGTGCAATCCGGTCAGTACGGCTCGTGCCTGACCCAAGTCGACTTCAAGGCAAAGAAGGTCATGCCTCGCCCTTCGATTCGCGGCATGATCGCCCGCACCTATTTCTACATGAGCAAGCAGTACGGCTTGCGTTTGTCGAAACAGGATCGGCAATTGTATGAGGCGTGGGACAAGACCTACCCGGTGCAAGACTGGGAACGCCAGCGCAATCAAAGCGTGGCGTGCGTGATGGGACGCGGCAATGAATTTGTCGGCCCGGTGAACATGAAAGCCTGCGGCTGATTGCAACGCAAAAAAGAAAGGCCTCGAACGTTATGTTCGAGGCCTTTCTTTTTTGTGGCTAGCTGCCAGACTTGTTGTAGCGCCAATACCCCATCAGGTTGAGCGACTCGCGAGGGATACCGCATTCCTTGATCAGGTATCTGCGCAAGCTCATCACCGCCGCAGACTCTCCAGCAACCCAACCGTAAAATCCTTCGGGAGCCGTCTCGGCAATTTCCCAGAGAATGTCCTTGTCGATGTCGACATCGGCCAACTCGACTGCACGCCCTGCTGCCGACCTATGAATGGGCAGCTTTGCCTCACGCACCGCCTCAACCATCAATGCTCCAGTGACCGTTTCACCCGCTTGATCGCGGATTAACCACTGCACCGACAGCCCCGGCCAATGAGGAACGGCAAGCATGTCCTGTGCGCTATCGACTTCGAAAAATGCCTGGACTTGCGGCGGCTCGGCGAGCACTGCCAACTCATCCAGAATACCCATGGCAGCCGGCAGCGCCGTCGCGTCGGCGACGAGCAGAACCTGCTTGAGGACTTGCGGCGGTTTCCATTCAAATCCTCCGGCATCCTGCGCCGAGAAATGGCTGTCGGGAGCGAGGATCTGCATCGACTCACCGGGCTGCGCTCGAAGCGCCCAGCGAGATGCCGGCCCAGTCTCGCCGTGCAGGACGAAATCGATATCCACTTCACCCTGTGAGGCGCGCAAATGGCGAATGGTGTAAGTGCGCATCGCCGGACGTCGATCCGCCAGCATCGCCCGGAAGCGAGCGTACCAGCCTTCGCTCTGGGAAAGCCTGGATTGCGAACCGTCGGCGGCAGGAAAAAACAGCTTCACCCGTTGATCCGGCGCCCAAGTAGCCATTTCATTGACTGGCGGGCCGCTGAGCGTGATCCGCATCATGTGCGGGGTCAACTGCGTTTTACGATGCAGGATGACATCGAATAATTTGTAGGGATTGGCGGAGGCCATGCGGAGCTCCTTCTGGAAATCATCGGCGACTTCAAAAGGAACGAATCGCGTTTGACAACCTTTAGGCAGCTCCGCCGAATGGATCGTTTACGGCGTGAGCGGATGTTCAACCAGCACCGATTCAACATTCTGCTTTTTGGCCTTCACCAATGCTGCATCAACTTGCACCTTTCGAGCCTCTGCCTCGGCCTGGGAATTGAACGGACCAATCAGAATCCGCGTCTTGCCGCTACTGTCCTTGATGACTGTCGGAACGAAAGCATGTTCGATCAACCAGCCACTCAGGTCACTGACTGCCTGAGGGGTTTCGCCGCGCACTTCCAGATCCCACTGTGGAGCAGAGACCACCGCTGGAGCGCTCGCCACCGCCGCTTTCGGCTTCTGCACGTCTACACTCTTGCCTTCACCACATCCTGCCAATGCCAGTGCCGCGACTATCCAGACCAATTTGCGCACAACGCTTTCCTCGGAAATCTCAAAGCGGCGATCTTATCATTCAAAAATACTTCGCGAGCCCCGCAAAATGGGCACAAAACAACGAGATTGATGATTGCAGCCTCTGTATAGTTACGCCCTGGGAATTAATGCCGCATCTGCGCGTCAGAAAGAGGCACCCAAACCATGAGACTTCGCACTAATCTATACGTACCACCGACCTCTGCACTGTCTGAATCAGGTGCCCTACAAAGCAATCAAGGAGAAGACCATGCTGATACTCACCCGCAAAGTCGGTGAAAGCATAAATATTGGTGATGACATTACTATCACTATCCTGGGCGTTAGCGGCCAGCAAGTACGAATTGGCATCAATGCCCCGAAGAACGTTGCGGTGCACCGTGAAGAGATTTACCAGCGCATTCAGGCTGGCCTGACCGCTCCGGACAAGCCACAAACTCCCTGAAACGCCTCGCAGTCAGTAGCCAGTTCGTTTGCCTCGTGTAATGACTGGCTAAAGATTCACGCGCCGTATCGCCATCCGCTCCCCACTCTGCTGGGCACGGCGCCTGACACGCGAATCCCCTTCCGATTCATTGCTGTACCCCATCCCCAGTTGCCGCCCGATACTACCCGCCATTCCCGAGGCTGGCTGTCGGACGTTTCCGATAGAGCGCAGGGAATTTGCTCTGCTAAGCGAATGTCACGCCACGCGCCATACCTGTGGCGGCTACCACCATGAGCACCAGCAGCAATGCCTCGACATGACTGATTCGTGCGTACAACTTTGCACGCCCGGTATCGAACGCCGCACCCCGCGCTGACGCAATCCGCCATTTGACCAACGTGATCATCGGCGCAAGCTCTATCAACAGAATAAGCACAAACAACGTCATCTTCAGATGGAACAGTGGCTGATGAAGATAATAGTCAGTGCCCTTTTCATATCCGCCAAACGCCCGCATCCCACCCGTCACAAGCAGAATCAACGCAGAAACGCCCCATAGATTATCGGCAAGCAAAACCCGCCCGGCCTCCCCCGTGCCGGCCGCCAAGCGACTGAACGCCGCTGCGCGCGTCAGCACGGCCCAAAAGCCCAAGGCAAAAGCCAGTAGATGAATAGCCGCTAGAAACCAGTGAACCAGCATCGACACACTCCTTTGGAAAGGGTTGGAATTCGGCCAGTCAGTAGTAGCTGAAAAAGTACGGATTTGCCCGCACAGGATCGCAGGAACAAAGAGAAGCACTGCGAAAGCCAAATCGCAGGCAAAAAAAAATCCCAAGCAGCTGATGGAAGCTTGGGATTTAAAAATGCATAAACCGTGGTGGTGAACGCGGGGCGGATGTTACTGAATTTCACGATCGGTAACAACGATTTTTTGATAACCGGTTGGTTCGTAACATCCGTAAGCCATTAAATATCAACACTATTTAACGGTCGAAAAAGTCGACCCGTTGAAATTTTCAGTTCCGAGCGATCTACATCGAAAAACAGCGGTACTCGCCCAAACCAATACATCAGAAGGGAGCGAAACGAAGAGCTTTGAAAGAGATTTAAAATCGCAGACAACAAAAAAGGGCCCACCTTTCGGTGAGCCCTTCTAGACCGCCCAGCAGAGCGGATTTTGTTTGGTAGGCGCGATTGGACTCGAACCAACGACCCCCACCATGTCAAGGTGGTGCTCTAACCAACTGAGCTACGTGCCTGCTGTGAGGCGGCATTCTACGGAATTCCGGAGGGGTGTCAACACCTTTTTTTCACCTAACCCTATGAATATGCAAAATATTTAATTTCTGGCCAGAGAAGAAGATTTTCCGGTGGCTGGCGGAGGTTTTTCAACTCGGGTAGGATCGGCGCACTCGTAAAATATATTAAACAGAGGCTGCAGGATGGCGAATACCCTTTACCCAGAGTCTTATTACGCCGCGTCGGCCAATGCCGTACCGCCACGTCCGGCCTTGCAGGATGATGTGGAGACCGACGTCTGTGTGATTGGCGCCGGGTATACCGGGCTGTCCTCCGCCCTGTTCCTGCTGGAAAACGGTTTTCGCGTGACCGTACTGGAAGCGGCCAAGGTCGGTTTCGGCGCGTCGGGCCGTAATGGTGGCCAGATCGTCAACAGCTACAGCCGCGACATCGACGTGATCGAGCGTACCGTTGGCCCTAAACAGGCGCAACTACTCGGGCAGATGGCTTTTGAGGGCGGGCGGATCATTCGCGAACGCGTGGCCAAGTACAACATTCAGTGCGATCTGAAGGACGGGGGCGTGTTTGCCGCACTGACAGCAAAACAAATGGGCCATCTGGAATCGCAGAAACGCCTGTGGGAGCGTTTCGGCCACACGCAATTAGAGTTGCTGGATCAGCGCCGTATTCGCGAAGTGGTCGCCTGCGATCAATACGTCGGCGGGATGCTCGACATGAGCGGTGGCCACATACATCCACTGAACCTGGCGCTCGGCGAAGCGGCCGCCGTTGAATCCCTCGGCGGCACTATCTATGAGCAATCGCCCGCCGTGCGCATCGAGCGCGGCGCAAACCCGGTCGTGCATACACCGCAAGGCAAGGTCAGAGCCAAATTCATCATCGTCGCCGGCAACGCCTACCTCGGCAATCTGGTGCCGGAGCTGGCAGCCAAATCCATGCCATGCGGCACCCAGGTGATTACCACGGAGCCGCTGGGTGATGAACTGGCAAAGACCCTGCTGCCTCAGGACTACTGCGTCGAGGACTGCAACTACTTGCTCGATTATTACCGCCTGACGGGCGACAAGCGCCTGATCTTCGGCGGCGGCGTGGTGTATGGCGCACGGGATCCGGCCAACATCGAAGCAATCATCCGCCCGAAAATGCTCAAAGCCTTTCCGCAGCTCAAGGACGTGAAGATCGACTACGCCTGGACAGGAAATTTCCTGCTGACGCTGTCGCGTTTGCCTCAGGTTGGGCGTTTGGGTGACAACATCTATTACTCGCAAGGCTGCAGCGGCCATGGTGTGACTTATACGCATCTGGCCGGCAAGGTGTTGGCCGAGGCATTGCGTGGTCAGGCGGAGCGTTTTGATGCGTTCGCTGATCTGCCGCACTACCCGTTCCCGGGTGGACAAATGTTGCGCACACCTTTTGCAGCGCTAGGCGCTTGGTATTACGGACTGCGCGACAAGTTTGGAATGTAAAAGAAGGCCGCTGGAAAAGCGGCCTTTTATTGAGAGCGAAACACTGTCAGAGCTGATCGCGAGCAATCCCGCTACGAATCCGCAAGATATCGGCAAGCACCGCCAAGGCAATCTCCGCCGGCGTCTTGCTGCCGAGGTTAAGACCAATCGGCGCATGAATCCGCGCCAACTCGCCCTCCCCCAACCCGCCGATACGACGCAAACGCTCGAAGCGCTTCTGCGATGTCTGCTGTGAGCCCATGACACCAATGTAGAACGCCTCGGTGCGTACCGCTTCCATCATCGCCAGATCGTCGATACGTGGATCGTGGGTCAGTGCCACCACTGCCGTGTCGCGGTGGCAACCGCCGTCGGCAATGAACACCGACGGCAGCTGTCGACGAATCTCTACGCCGTTCAGCACAACGCCTTCAAGCACTTCATCGCGGGGGTCACAGAGAATCACTTCGAAACCCAATCCCACGGCAAATTCGGCACACGCCTGCGCCACGCTGGAATACCCGGCGAGCAACAAGCGCTGCGCCGCGCCGACACGGATACGCACCCGATCGATCTCACGCTCGATCCGCGCACCCTGCTCACGATCAGCAAACAGACTGCGCGCACCGCTGGCCAGATCGACCTCACGAATCAGCCGACGCTGACCAAGCAGCGCCGACTCCAGTTCACGCAAATGCGCCTGCACATCACAGTCAGCGTCAAATTTCTCTACCAGCACATCGAGAATGCCGCCACAGGGCAGGCTGACCCGCGAACGCGGATCGTCGCCTTCGCCGTAGCGCACCACGCTGACCGCATCGAGAAACGCACCTTCGGCGACGCGCTCGAGAAAATCCTCCTCGACGCAACCGCCGGACAGCGACCCGATCCACAGTCCGCCATCATTCACTGCCAGCAGCGAACCCGGCGCACGCGGTGCCGAGCCATAAGTGGTCAGCACGGTGCAGAGCCAGATTCGCCGCCCCGCCACCGACCACTCCAGTGCCCGTCGCACCACTTGTAGATCAAGATGCTGCATGTCAGTGCGCCTTGTGCTCAATGGACGGCGCTTCGGCTTGCAGCTTCTGCACCTCGGTCACCGCCAGTTCACCGGACTGGCCACCCCAGCCTTGTCGCAGGTAGTTCAGCAGATCAGTCAGCTGTTCAGGGCTCAACTTATCGGCAAAACCCGGCATCGGCTGCATGTGCTCGAAACCGGCGAACTTCTGTTCACCGATACCGTCTTCAATCACGCGCAACAGATTGCGTGGATCTTCCAGTCGCAGCGTGGTGTTGCCGCGCATGGCCACCGCAATGTGCGGCTTGCCTTCGCCACCAGCGGCGTGGCAACCGGCGCAGACGTTCAAGTAGTCCTGACGACCGCGCTGGGCGCTTGGGCTGAGCTTGTCCACTGGCACTTCGACCAGTGCTTTGGCTGCCGGCGGTTTATCGCCAAGCAGGAAGGTGGCCATCGCTGCCAGATCGGTGTCGTTCAGCCCCTGGGTGCTGTTGTGGAACACCGGGAACATCTCGTTGAACATCGTCCCTTGCGCACTCATGCCGTGCTTGAGAAACGTGCTCAGGTCCTGATGATTCCAGCCGCGCGCCGCCAGATCAGTGGCCAGCAGGCTCGGCGCCAGATAGCCATTGAGGATGCCGCCAGTCATGCGTTTGTCCATCTGCATCGCGCCCGGCAGGCCGCGTGGCGTATGGCACTCGCCGCAGTGGCCAAGGACGTCGACCATGTATTGCCCGCGCTTCCAGGCTTCACTTTTGCCTTCGCCAGACTCAAGTTTCACGTCTTTGCCGTACATCATGTTCCAGCCCATCAAGCCCAGACGCACGTTGAACGGAAAGCTGAGGCTGGTGACCGGAGCCGCGCGCTCGATTGGCTCGACGGTTTTCAGGTACGCATGAATCGCGTCCGAATCTTCACGCGGCACCAAGTGATACGAGGTATACGGCATTGCCGGATACAGGTTCGCACCATCGCGACGCTTGCCTGCGGTCAGCGCAGCGAAGAACTCGTCATCGGTATACAAACCGATGCCGTGCTCTTTGCTCGGAGTGATGTTGGTGCCGTAAATCGTGCCAAACGGCGACACAATCGGCAGGCCGCCAGCATACGGCGCGCCACCTGGCGCGGTATGGCAGGCCATGCAGTCGGCGGCGCGGGCAAGGTACTCGCCGCGCTTGACCTGATCATCGGCATTGGCAAAAAGTACCGGCGCAGCCAGCCCGACCGCCAGGGTCAGGCGGGTGATTAAAAGCTTCATGCTTAACCCTCCTTGACCAGGCCGAGATCGGTTAACACGTTGCGGGTGGCGCTGTAGTAACGCACGTACCCGGTGCAACGGCAGACGTGGTGACCGAGGCTGTCCTCAATGACTTGTTCCAGTTTGCTTTTGACGATCGGCTGGCGTTGCAGCTTTTCAACCAAAACGGTCGCGGCGTTGACGAAGCCCGGCGCGCAGTAGCTGCACTGGAAGGCGAATTCATCGACGAAGCGTTGCTGGATCGGATTCAGCTCAGTGACCTGTCCCTGCTCATCGCGGGTCGCATGGCCTTCGATGGTGCGGACTTTTTTGCCTTCGAAGTAATGCGCGCCAGTGATGCAGGTGCGCACTTCTTCGCTGGTGCCGTCCGGGTTGTCGACGATCACCACGCAGGCGTGGCAAATACCCTGGCCACAACCCAGACGCGAACCGGTGAGATTTTTGTATTCGTGCAAGTAGTCGATCATCGGCAGGTCATCAGGGATGTCCACCGGGCCGACGGATTGACCATTAAGGGTCAGTTGAAGCGGACGGTTAGCCATTGAGGGCCTCCTTGATGCGCGCAGCAGTGATAGGCAGATCGCGAACACGTTTACCGATGGCGTGTGCCACGGCGTTACCGATGGCACCGACCACCGGGATCATCACCACTTCGGCAATGCCTTTGGACGGGTCGCTTGGCGACAGCGGCGGCAGAATTTCCGCCGTCTGCTTCCACACCGCGACGTGGCGCGCCATCGGCAGACGGTAACGGTTGAAGTTCCAGTCACCCTCCCCCGGCCCACCTTCGTACAGCGGCATTTCTTCCATCAGCGCGTGACCGATACCCATGGCGATGCCGCCTTCGAGCTGACCCTTGACCAGTTCTTCGACCAGCACACGACCGCATTCGACCCACGAATGGTGGTTGAGCACTTCGACTTCTGCCGAGCCTTTGTTGACCTTCAACTCGACCAACGTGGCCACAGGGCTGTAGTAAGTCACCGCCGCGTTGTTCAGTTGAGTTACCGGATAGTTGATGTTCTGGCGATCCAGCAGGTGGAAACCGGCAGTGCTCATCAGCGCCTGCTTGGCTTTCGGTGCGCCGTCGCCGTACTTGACCGCAAGACCGTCGAGCGGCAGACGCTCTTTCACACCGTCGATGCTGTATTCGGCCTCGGCCCAGCTCCAACGGTTGAAACCATGCACCGTGGCGCCAGTGACCAGACCGCGCTCGTGAGCACGCTTTGCCAGCTCCTCGAAGCTCAGCGGCTGCATGCCGTTGGCGGTGAGTTTGCCGTCAACCCAATGCGCATCTTCGCGACGCACCACATAAGGATTGGCCTGACCGCCATAAGGGCCCTGACGCCAGATCTCCAGCGCCGCTGGCCACAAGCCGTGGTTGAACAACACACGCGCCGCTTCGCGGGTGGCGTGGCTGAAGTAGTAAGCCGAGTTGGTCGCCGACGACGCCGAGGCCAACTTGCCAACCCAACGCGGATTGCGCAGCAGATTATCCTGCTCGGCCTGGCTCATGATGTATGGGTTGCCGCTGGTGATCAGCTGCATTTCCTTCCATTCGGTTTCGCCCGTCTTTACTTCGTGGGCTGGACTGCCAAGGAAGTCGGCGACCACCAGGGCTTGCGAAGTAGACATGCCGGTGCCGATTTCGATGCCGATGTGGCGCAAGGTGATGCGACCGTCAGCGGTGAATTCGATGCTGGCCATCGGCGCTTCGGAACCGGTGCCGAAGTCTTTCTGGCAAATGGCGAAACCAACGCCGTACCAGTTATCCGGATCGGCCGCTTCGCGCTGCTTCTTGATCGCGTCGCGGTTTTTCCAGACTTCGTGCACCGAGGCCTTGTCGAGAATTTCGTGCAGGCGCAAGGCACCGGCCGGGATCGCACCCTGGGTGTTTTTCATGCCGGAACGCAGAGCATTCTTGCGACGCAGATCAATCGCGTCGACACCGAGGCGATTGGCGATTTCGTCGACCATCATTTCGGTCGAGGCCATGCTCTGCAGCGTACCGTAACCGCGCATCGAACCCGCCTCAACAGCACGGGAGTGGTAAGCGGTGACTTGCAAGTCGTTCTGCGGCATGTAGTAGATCGACTGCGCCGCCGTAGCGCCAACCGCAGCTACCGATGGGCTGTAGTTGATGCGACCGCCACCGTCGACGCTCATTTCGGCGCGGAAGATCTTGAAGCTGTAGTCATTCTTGTCCACGGCCAACTGGTAGCGGATGTCGAACGGGTGACGCTTGATGCCGCTCTGGAACTGCTCGTAACGGTCGTTGGCCAAGCGCACCGGCACACCGGCGCCATACAGCGCAGCGAGGGCTGCGTAGTAGACGAAGATGTTGTGGTCTTTGGAACCGTAACCCACGGTGTAACCGGGGTGCATGTTCAGATTGGTCAGCCCGAATCGCGACGGCCCGATCATTTTCGCAGTCTCGGTCGCAGTTTCCAGTGGACACTGGGTGGCCACGACGAAGTGCAAAGTCTTGGTTTTCGGATCGTACCAACCGTTGCCGTTATCCGGCTCCATGGCGGCAGGCTCGATCGACGGGGTCTTGTAGCGTTCGTCGAACACCAGCCAGTTGTCCGGTGGTGTGTCGATCTCTTTCTTCATGCGCTCGGCGTAGAACAGACCCCGCTCGGTCAGGTTACCGTGCAGGTTCGGCTGTGAATTCCACACCGGGCGACGGTTTTTCAGCATCGGGAACAGGATCGAGTCCTTGAGGCTGGCGAACTCGTCTTCATCGGCAGAGGTTGGGCCGCCGACGCGCACGTAGCGGAAGCTGCCGTAGGGATCGCCTTCGTAGAACGGCACTTGAGCACCGTAACGAATCGCCTTGTCATTGAATTTGAGTTTGTTCTTCGCCTGACGGAAACGCTCGAAGTCGTTCCAGATCAGGATCGCCACCGGGTGACCGATGAACATCGGCACCTTGCCTTCCGGCAGCAAAGGGTCCGGCGCGTGCTCTTCCGGAAACACGATGCCGTCCTTGACCAAGTCGGCAGCGGTGACGATGCGATCAGGCTGCAAGTCGGCGCCGAGCCACGACAGATCGTAACCCTCGTAGATACGGTCGGCCTTGATGGTTTTCAGCAGCATGGCGTGGCCTTGTTGCTCAGGCCAGCCCGGCATGTCCTTGGAGCGGATGTCGCGGGCAAACACTTTGCTGCCGCAGACTTTAGACAAGGCATCGTTACGCTGGCGCGCCTTGCCGTTGTTGCCGAGCCACTTCTCGGACGGCACGGTCACGCTGTTTTCCATCAAGGCAGCCAGCGCCTGACTGCTGAGAGGCGTGAGCGTGACGCTCACACCCGCCACCAGCCCGCCCTGGAGGAACGAGCGCCGGGATATTTCACGGTTGGACATGGATCATCCTCTGGGCAGTTATGTGTCCGCCCTTCTGGTTATCTACTGGGAATCTCGAGTCTTGCAGAAGCTCTTTCTGGCGAAGCAAAGAGCTGTGTTGACAGTGCAAAGCTGACCGAAAGGTTAACTTTAAAGGTTTCTTCGGCCGCGGCAAACAACCAGTTACAAAAATTTGACTAAAGAATCAAAAAATCAATGCGACGTGGCATCGCAGCAGGTCCGTAGGGATAACCAGGCGTGCCTATGCGGGATCTGTATTGGACAGTGGATGGGGGGGAACAGGAAGAGAGAGAGTGGAGGGTCAAATTTCAGACACAAAAAACCCCGGTCTTTCGACCAGGGTGTTTGCTATCGGATCCGACTCAGCAATGCTGACTTCGGTGCTTCAAGGCGTTCAGTGGGTCCTTGAAGCAGATATGGCGCAGCGGACGGGACTCGAACCCGCGACCCCCGGCGTGACAGGCCGGTATTCTAACCGACTGAACTACCGCTGCGTATCGCTTTGAGCTTGCGCTCAAGTAACTCGTTTTGACTGAAAGCTTCGGTGCTTTGCAATCGCGAACCAGACATGTCTGATTCGTTAAATATGGCGCAGCGGACGGGACTCGAACCCGCGACCCCCGGCGTGACAGGCCGGTATTCTAACCGACTGAACTACCGCTGCGCGTCGGTGCAGGCACTTTCAGCCTACGCTCTTGCTTTAGCAAGTTACTCGGAAGTGGTGGGTGATGACGGGATCGAACCGCCGACATTCTGATTGTCAGGCAGACGCTCTCCCAGCTGCGCTA
>NZ_JBIUWI010000067.1:26054-29610 GCF_044743385.1 Pseudomonas sp. NPDC087639
TGCATCTCCGAGGCCGCGAAATTTACGCAGGTAGCGAACCTAAGTCAATAGCAGGATTGAAGTTTTTCTAAAAAAGACGAAATAGAGTCATTCCGTATAGATCATCTTCTTGGTCATACCGCCATCGACCACAAATTCCTGCCCGGTAACAAACCCGGCATTGCGCGATAGCAGCCAGGCAACCATCGCCGCCACATCCTCGACCGTCCCTACCCTGCCCGCCGGATGCTGGGCATGATCGGCATCAGCCAGGGGCTCAGCCCGACGCGCAGACGGATCCCGCGCATCGATCCAGCCCGGGCTGACCGCATTGACGCGAATCTCCGGCCCAAGGCTGATGGCCAACGCATGCGTCAGTGCCAGCAATCCACCCTTGCTCGCTGCATAGGCCTCAGTATCCGGCTCAGACTGCCCGGCACGCGTCGATGCCAGATTGACGATCGAGCCATTATGCGCCCGCAGATACGGCGCGCAGTGCTTGGCCAACAGCATCGGCCCACTGAGATTCACCGCCAACACCCGGTTCCAGTAAGCCAGATCAAGGCTTTCCAGGGTGATGTTGTGCGGATCGGCCACCGCCGCGTTGCACACCAGCGCATCGAGACGGCCAAACTGCCCCAGCACTTCGGCCACACCGAGAGCCACCTGACTTTCATCGGCAACGTCCATGGCAATGAACCAGGCGTTTTCGCCCAGCACTTTCGCCACTTTCGAACCACGCGCACGATCCAGGTCAGTCAGCACCACTTGCCAGCCTTCACTGATCAGCCATGCCGCGATACCAAGACCGATGCCGCGCGCAGCCCCCGTGACCAGCGCAACGCGGCCATGGGTGGCGGCTTTCGGAGTGGACAACTCGATCACAACGCCGCCAGACCGCGCGCCAGATCGGCTTGCAGATCAGCCACGTCTTCCAGACCGACCGCAACGCGAATCAGACTGTCACGAATGCCCGCCGCTTCACGCTCCTGCGGCGCCAGACGACCGTGGGACGTGGTGCTCGGGTGGGTGATGGTGGTTTTGCTGTCGCCGAGGTTGGCGGTGATCGAAATCAACCGCGTCGCATCGATAAAGCGCCACGCGCCCTCTTTGCCGCCCTTGACCTCAAAACTCACCACTGCACCGAAGCCCTTCTGCTGACGCTGCGCCAGCTCATGCTGCGGATGACTCTTGAGACCGGCGTAATGGACTTTCTCGATGCCATCCTGCTGCTCCAGCCATTCGGCCAGTTGCTGGGCATTGGCACAGTGGGCCTTCATCCGCAGGTTCAAGGTTTCCAGACCTTTGAGGAAGATCCACGCATTGAACGGACTCAGGGTCGGCCCGGCGGTACGCAGGAAGCCGACAACCTCTTTCATCTGCTCGCCGCGACCGGCAACCACGCCGCCCATGCAACGGCCCTGGCCGTCGATGAACTTGGTCGCAGAATGCACGACGATATCGGCGCCGAGCTTCAGCGGCTGCTGCAACGCAGGCGTGCAGAAGCAGTTGTCGACCACCAGCATTGCGCCTTTGGCGTGAGCGATTTGCGCCAGCGCAGCGATGTCCACCAGCTCAGCCAGCGGATTGGACGGCGACTCGACAAAGAGCAATTTTGTGTTGGACTTGATCGCCGCATCCCAGGCCGACAGCTCGGCCAACGGTACGTAATCGACTTCCACGCCGAAACGCTTGAAGTACTTCTCGAACAGACTGATCGTCGAACCGAACACGCTGCGCGATACCAGCACGTGATCGCCGGCACTGCACAGGCTCATGACCACAGCCATTATCGCGGCCATACCGGTCGCAGTCGCAACTGCCTGCTCGGCACTTTCCAGCGCGGCAATGCGCTCTTCGAACGCGCGCACGGTCGGATTGGTGTAACGCGAGTAAACGTTGCCCGGCACTTCCCCGGCAAACCGCGCGGCCGCGTCAGCAGCGGTGCGGAACACATAGCTGGAGGTGAAGAACATCGGATCACCGTGCTCGCCTTCCGGCGTACGGTGCTGACCGGCACGTACGGCCAGGGTATCGAACGCTACGCCTTCGAGATCGCTGTCCAGCCGACCGGCATCCCATTCCTGACTCATGCTGTCACTCCTCGCCCTGTTCTAAATAAATAAAAGTCTTTTGCCAGATACAAAACCGGCCCCTCAGGGCCGGTAGAAACTCAGTTGTTGTACAGATCGATGATCGCACTGACCGCCTGGGTCTTGACCTTCGAGGCATCGTTGCGTGCCTGTTCGATCTTGTCCAGATAAGCCTCGTCGACGTCGCCGGTGACGTACTTGCCGTCGAACACCGCGCAATCGAAGTTCTCGATCTTGATCTTGCCGCCACCGACCGCTTCGATCAAGTCAGGCAAGTCCTGATAGATCAGCCAGTCTGCGCCGATCAGATCAGCCACGTCCTGAGTCGAACGGTTGTGGGCGATCAGCTCGTGAGCGCTCGGCATGTCGATGCCGTAGACGTTCGGGAAGCGCACTGCCGGAGCAGCCGAGCAGAAGTAGACGTTTTTCGCGCCGGCTTCGCGGGCCATCTGAATGATCTGCTTGCACGTGGTGCCGCGCACGATGGAGTCATCCACCAGCATCACGTTCTTGCCGCGGAATTCCAGTTCGATGGCGTTGAGCTTCTGGCGTACCGATTTCTTGCGGGCAGCCTGGCCCGGCATGATGAAGGTACGGCCGATGTAACGGTTCTTGACGAAACCTTCGCGGAATTTCACGCCCAGATGATTGGCCAGCTCCAGCGCTGCGGTGCGGCTGGTGTCCGGAATCGGGATGACCACGTCGATGTCGTGCTCAGGACGCTCGCGAAGGATCTTCTCGGCAAGCTTCTCACCCATGCGCAGACGAGCCTTGTAAACCGACACACCGTCGATGATCGAGTCCGGACGCGCCAGATAGACGTGTTCGAAGATGCACGGGGTCAGGGACGGGTTGGTCGCGCACTGACGGGTGTGCAGCTTGCCGTCTTCAGTGATGTAGACCGCTTCGCCCGGCGCCAGGTCGCGAATCAGGGTGAAACCGAGCACGTCCAGCGAAACGCTTTCCGAGGCGATCATGTACTCGACGCCTTCGTCGGTATGACGCTGGCCGAACACGATCGGGCGGATGCCGTGCGGGTCGCGGAAACCGACGATGCCGTAACCGGTGATCATCGCTACTACCGCGTAACCGCCGACGCAACGGTTGTGCACGTCGGTCACCGCGGCAAACACGTCTTCTTCGGTCGGTTGCAGCTTGCCGCGCTGGGCAAGCTCGTGAGCGAACACGTTGAGCAGCACTTCCGAGTCGGAACTGGTGTTGACGTGACGCAGATCGGATTCGTAGATTTCTTTGGCCAACTGCTCAACGTTGGTCAGGTTACCGTTATGCGCCAGAGTGATGCCGTAAGGCGAGTTGACGTAAAACGGCTGGGCTTCGGCCGAAGTCGAGCTGCCCGCTGTCGGGTAGCGGACGTGGCCGATACCCATATGGCCGACCAGACGCTGCATGTGACGCTGATGAAACACGTCACGCACCAGGCCATTGTCCTTGCGCAAGAACAACCGGCCATCATGGCTGGTCAC
>NZ_JBIUWI010000068.1:0-19967 GCF_044743385.1 Pseudomonas sp. NPDC087639
CAAACGATAGCGCAACCAGCCCCGAGTACAGGCGAGTATTTCAACATCTTCACGTTCCAGGCCAACTTCTTCGTTCAGCTCGCGGTACAAGGCGTCTTCCGGCGTCTCTTCGGGGTTGATTCCCCCCTGCGGAAACTGCCAGGCATCTTGATTGATACGGCGAGCCCATAGCACCTGGCCGGCGTCATTCGTCAGAATGATCCCGACATTGGGACGGAAACCATCGGGGTCGATCACGGCAACAACCTCGCAAACGCATGTCGCCGCATTGTTCCACAAAGCTTGATAAGGCGGCAACGAAGGTTCCTACCTTATGTGCACTCTTGTGAAAAGACCGTATTCTTGTCGCCTTTTTACTGACTTATCAGCGGGTAACTGCAATGCGCCTGGCACTCTTCGATTTGGACAACACCCTTCTGGGCGGCGACAGCGATCACGCTTGGGGCGACTATCTGTGCGAACGCGGCTTCCTCGACCCGATCGCATACAAGGCGCGCAACGACGAGTTCTATCAGGATTACCTGGCCGGAAAGCTGGATAACGCTGCTTACCTGAACTTCTGCCTGGAGATCCTCGGCCGCACCGAAATGGCTGTGCTCAATCAATGGCACAGCGACTACATGCGCGATTGCATCGAGCCCATCGTGCTGCCCAAGGCGCTGGAACTGCTGAAAAAGCACCGCGATGCCGGCGACAAACTGGTGATCATCACCGCGACCAACCGCTTCGTTACCGCGCCGATTGCCGTGCGTCTGGGCGTTGAAACCCTGATCGCCACCGAGTGCGAGATGATCGACGGTCGTTACACCGGACGCAGCACCGACATTCCGTGCTTCCGCGAAGGCAAGGTGACGCGCCTGAATCGTTGGCTGGCAGAGACTGGTTATTCGCTGGATGACAGCTATTTCTACAGCGATTCGATGAATGATTTGCCGTTGCTGGAGCAGGTGGCGAACCCGGTGGCGGTGGACCCGGATCCGAATCTGCGTGCCGAGGCCGAGAAGCGTGGCTGGCCGGTGATTACTCTGCGCGACTGAAATCGCTATCGCGAGCAGGCTCGCTCCCACATTGGATCTGTGTCATTCACAAATCCCCTGTGGGAGCGAGCCTGCTCGCGAATAGGGCCGACTCGGTCTCAAGCCCTAGACAGGCTTGGCCCCCATCAACCCCGCAATGGCGAGAAACCCGACGCCGCTGACAATCGCCAGCGCCAGATTGAATGTCCGGTTGCCAACCCCTGTTGTCCACAGCCGATTCAGCCGAACAAGCAGCCAGACCGCACTGAACGTGGCCACGGCATAGATCACGCTGGAACCCAGAATCCACAACTGCCCTAACGGCCAGCCCACCAGGTGTACCAACCACCAGCCGGTGAACGGCATGCTGAACATGCCGAGCAACATCAAACACCAGACGAACAACCACGGACGCTGCATCGTGCTCGCCGGCCCTTCGCTGCGATTACGCCAGGACAGCGCGGCGAGCCCCAGCCCGCTCACCAGGATCAACACGGTAGCCGCGACGTGAAGGACTTTCAGGGTGGTCAGGGTTTCCATGTGTTTCTCTTCCTTGGGTCATGCCCATCAGCGTAGCCGTTCAGCCAAGAAACAGCTGATAGGCCGGGTTCTCGCTTTCATCCCAGTATGGGTAGCCGATTTCCTCAAGCGCCGCCGGCACCAGATGACGTTCGTCATGGGGTACTTGCAGGCCTGCGACCACCCGGCCATCCGCCGCACCGTGGTTGCGGTAGTGGAACATCGAGATGTTCCAGCGCCCGCCGAGCTTGTTGAGGAAGTTGAACAGCGCACCCGGACGCTCCGGAAACTCGAAGCGGAACACCACTTCATCGATCACATGCGCCGCGTGGCCGCCGACCATGTGGCGAATATGCAGCTTGGCCAGTTCGTTGTCGGTCAGGTCGAGCACCGGGAAGCCTTGCTCGGTCAAACTCGCCAGCAATGCGCTGCGTGGGTCGTTTTCCGGGTGGGTCTGCACGCCAACGAAAATGTGCGCTTCGCTGCCGGTGTTGTAGCGGTAGTTGAATTCGGTGATCTGGCGTTTGCCGATGGCCTCGCAGAACGCCTTGAAGCTGCCGGCCTTCTCGGGGATGGTCACGGCGATGATCGCTTCGCGGCCCTCGCCCAGCTCGGCGCGTTCGGCAACGTGACGCAAACGGTCGAAATTGACGTTGGCCCCAGAATCGATGGCGACGAAGGTCTGACCGCTGACGCCGCGCAGTTCGACGTACTTTTTGATCCCGGCCACGCCCAGGGCGCCGGAAGGCTCGGTGATCGAGCGGGTATCGTCGTAAATGTCCTTGATTGCCGCGCAGATCTCGTCGGTGCTGACGGTGATCACTTCATCGACATAGTCTTTGCAGATGTCGAAGGTGTGCTGACCGATCTGTGCCACGGCGACGCCGTCGGCGAAGATGCCCACGGTCGGCAGCACCACGCGCTCACCAGCAGCCATCGCCGCTTGCAGGCAGTTGGAGTCGTCGGGCTCGACGCCGATGACTTTGATGTCCGGGCGCAGGTATTTCACATACGCCGCGATGCCGGCGATCAGACCGCCACCACCAACCGGAACGAAAATCGCGTCCAGCGGCTGCGGGTGCTGGCGCAGAATCTCCATTGCCACGGTGCCCTGCCCGGCAATGGTGTGCGGATCGTCGTAGGGGTGGATGTAGACGTAGCCTTTTTCGTCGACCAGTTTCAGCGAGTAGGCCAGCGCTTCCGGGAACGAATCGCCGTGCAGCACCACTTTGCCGCCGCGCGAACGCACGCCTTCGACCTTGATCTCCGGGGTGGTCTTGGGCATCACGATAGTCGCTTTGACGCCCAGCACTTTCGCCGCCAGGGCCAGACCCTGCGCATGGTTGCCCGCCGACGCGGTGACCACGCCACGGGCGCGCTCTTCTTCGGTCAGCTGGGTCAACTTGTTGTAGGCGCCGCGAATCTTGAACGAGAACACCGGCTGCAAGTCTTCGCGCTTGAGCCAGATGTCATTGCCCAGCCGCTCGGAGAGCTGGCGAGCGTTCTGCAGCGGGGTTTCTACGGCAACGTCATAAACGCGCGAGGTGAGGATCTTTTTGACGTACTGTTCGAGCATCGGAAAGCATCACTGAGCGGGTTGGGCAGGGCCATGGAGTCTAACCCGGCTTTTGCCCGTGCGACCACACTAAACAGTGTGGTCATAACCCGGACACTGGTGATGGAGAACCTTTGTGGTGAGGGGATTTATCCCCGACCGGCGGCGCAGCCGTCGCAAAACTGAGACCAAGTTATTTCTGAAAGAATGCCGGGGGAGCGCTTCGCACTCCATCGGGGATAAATCCCCTCACCACAGGAGGTTTTAACCAGGCATGGGGCTATAATGCCGGCCTTTCCGTTCTTACCTTGCCCGCTTCCGGAGCCCGCATGACCCAGGATCAACTCAAACAGGCAGTGGCTCAGGCCGCCGTCGACTTCATCCTTCCGAAACTCGACGACAAGAGTATCGTCGGGGTCGGTACCGGCTCCACCGCCAACTGCTTCATCGATGCACTGGCTAAGCACAAGGGTGCGTTCGATGGCGCAGTCGCCAGCTCCGAAGCCACCGCCGCACGCCTGAAGGGCCACGGGATTCCGGTGTATGAGCTGAATACCGTCAGCGACCTGGAGTTCTACGTCGACGGCGCCGATGAAAGCGACGCGCATCTGAACCTGATCAAGGGCGGCGGCGCGGCCCTGACCCGCGAGAAGATCGTCGCGGCCGTGGCCAAGACGTTCATCTGCATCGCCGATGCCAGCAAACTGGTGCCGGTGCTGGGCGAGTTCCCGCTGCCGGTCGAAGTGATCCCGATGGCTCGCAGCCACGTCGCTCGCGAACTGGTGAAACTGGGCGGTGACCCGGTGTACCGCGAAGGCGTGCTGACCGACAACGGCAACATCATCCTCGACGTGTTCAATATGCAGATCACCAACCCGGTGGAGCTGGAAGCGCAGATCAATGCGATTGTCGGTGTCGTCACCAATGGTCTGTTCGCGGCGCGCCCGGCGGATTTGCTGTTGTTGGGTACCAGTGAAGGTGTGAAGACGCTGAAGGCTGAGTAAGCCAGGCTGCCCACACTCTTGTGGGCAGATGCAAAACCTGTGGGAGTGAGCCTGCTCGCGATAGCAATCGGTCAGTTGATATCAATGTCGACTGGTACACCGCTATCGCGAGCAGGCTCACTCCTACATTTGTTTTGGAGTGTTGATTAGTTTGATACCGGTTTTTTGAACACGTAAAACAGATTCGGCTCACTCACCAGATACAACGTCCCGTCGTCATCCATCGCAATGCCTTCCGCCTGCGGCACCGTTTTCTGCAAACCCTGCCGGCCCTTGTTCAGGGACATGGTGCTCAACGGGCGCCCGTCCACATCCAGCTCCAGAATCAGCCGCGACTCGTCCGACAGCGCCAGCAAATGTCCGCTGCGCTCGTCGTATTGCAGGCTCGACAGGTCACGCACGAACATCCCGGCATCACGCTTGGGGTTGTTGATCACATGCACCGCGTAGGACTTTTCCGGGTTGAAGTGCGGAAAACCGTGCACTTCGTAGATCAGCATCGGATCGCGCTCTTTCGCAACAAACAGGCGCTTGCCCACCGAGTCATAAGCCAGCCCTTCGAAGCCTTTGTTGCTGCTCATGTGCACGCCGAGTGTCATCTGCTCGGCGTCGGCGGCATCGAGGTACGTGGTGTCTGTTTCCAGGTGGATCTTGATCAGCCGCTGCTGGCGCTCATCGGTGATCACGTAAGTATCGGCGCTGATGAATTCCACGGCTTCAGGGTCGCCAAAGCCGATCAGTGAGATGCGGCGCAGGATCTTGCCCTCCAGCGACAGCTCGACCAGTTCGGAATTCTTGTTGGTCACGGTGAACAGACTTTTGCGCACCGGATCGTAGGTCAGCGCCGACACATCGTCGTCCAGTCCATCAATGACGCGCGCTTCGATGTCCACACGATATTGATCCAGATCGATCGCTTCGCTGCTCAGCGGCTGCCAGAGCAAGTGCAGATTGAACCAGGCGCGCTCGAACAGGCGCATGTATTGGCCGATCGCAATCAACGCGATCAGGGCAATCACCGACAGGAGGATAACCAGAGGCTTGGGACGGGCAAGTCGACGCATTCGGGCGGGCTCGGAATCAAAACAGGCGGATGAAATATCACGCCCGTCTGAACTGAAGCTTAATGGCCACTTGCCTGCGACGACAACTGCACAATTCTGCAATTGCCGTAGGGAAAGTTACTTCTGTTTTTCGAAGCGATAGAACAGGTTCGGCTCACTGACTATATACAGCGTGCCAGACTCATCCATGGTCACGCCTTCAGCGCGGGGGATGGTCGATTTCAAGCCGTTGAAACCGCCAAGCAAAGTCATGAAGCTGACTTGCTCGCCCTTCTCGTCCAGCTCCAGCAGCAGGTGCGAATCGGCGGAGAGTACCAGCATATGGCCGGTGCGCGGATCAATCGCCAGAGCAGACAGATTGCGGATATCCAGTTCATCACTGGCCAGCTTCTGCTTGTCGCCCTTCAGGGTCTGGCTACCATCACTCTTCCAGGTGAACAGCGCCGGCGGTCGCTCCTCGCCCAGCCACAGTTGCTGATTGCGCGAGTCCCAGGTGATGGCTTCGAAAGCCTTGTTCTGGTCTTTCGACGGGCCGAGGTCGTATTTGGGGAAATTGGCGATGTTGAGCTCACGGGTGTCAGCATCGACTTTGACAATCGACAGCTTGTGCTGACGCTCGTCGACGATCGCCATCAGGCCGTTTTCCATGACGGTCAGGCCTTCCGGATTGCTCCAGCCCACCAATGGCATCTTGCGCAGCACGTCGCCTTGCAGAGTCAGCTCGGCGAGGAACGGGTTTTTGCCCATCACCGAGAACAGGGTTTTGGTTTGCGGGTTGTAAGCAAGGTCCGAAGCTTCGTCCTTCTCCATGCCTGCCAGCGGCTTGGCATCGATCACCGCCCGGTAGTCCGGCAGCCAGATGCTTTCCTTTTGTTCTGCCGTGCTTTCGAAGCGCTCCAGCACCCACAGCACACCCCGGTCATCCCAATGCATGGCGAACGCCAACCCATACGCCGCAGCAATCGCCAACAGCAGCCAGGCATACCAGCGCAGGGCAAAACGTGAGCGGCGAGGGGATTTGAGCTGAGTTTGAGATGACATCGAGGGACGCGTTCCGAAAATTCAGGCTATGGGTAATAGCACAAAGAGGCCGGCTAAGACGCCAGAATTGCGGAAATTATCCGGACGGGATGTGAAAAAAACGGCAAATGGCGCGATTGTCGTGTGCGTTGCGTGGCGCGACACAAAACAAATGGGGCTCTTGTGGCGAGGGGATTCATCCCCGATGGGCTGCAAAGCGGCCCCAACAAACTGGGGACTGCTGCGCAGTCCATCGGGGTAAATCCCCTCATCACAAAAGCTCATTTCATCAGGGGTATGCGTTGAATCAGCGCACGCTGCTGCTGAAGCTGCTGGCGCCAACCAGTTCCAGCACGAGGTCGTCGCCGACGTTCAGCGGGCCAACGCCCACTGGCGTACCGGTGAGAATCACGTCACCGGCCTGCAACGAGAAACAGCCGGCCATGTGCTGGATCATCGGCACGATCGGGTTGAGCATCGCGCTGCTGTTGCCGTCCTGGCGGACTTCGCCGTTGATGGTCAAGCGAATGCCGATGTCGGTCAGATCCGCGAAGGTGCTGCCGACCACGAAAGGCGCTAGCACTGCCGCGCCGTCGAACGACTTGGCGATTTCCCAAGGCAGGCCCTTGGATTTGAGCTCGGCCTGCTTGTCCCGCAAGGTCAGGTCCAGCGCCGGGGCGAAACCGGAGATCGCGTCCAGCACTTCTTCACGGCTCGGCTTGGTCGACAACGGCTTGCCGATCAACACGGCAATTTCCGCTTCGTAGTGCACCGAACCGCGCTCGGTCGGAATGCTGAAACCGCCTTCGAGCGGCACCACGCAACTGCCCGGCTTGATGAACAGCAGCGGCTCGGTAGGCACCGGGTTGTCCAGTTCCTTGGCGTGTTCGGCGTAATTACGGCCGATGCACACCACTTTCCCGATCGGGAAGTGAATGCGCGTGCCGTCGACGTACTGGTGCTGATAGCTCATTTACCGACTCCTGCCTTCATTGATTCTTCAAGAGTTACAGATCAAACCGCGAAGATCTTGCCCGGGTTCATGATGCCGTTCGGGTCGAACACCGCTTTGACCGCTTTCATGTATTCGATCTCAACCGGCGAACGGCTGTAGGTCAAGTAATCGCGCTTGGTCATGCCCACGCCGTGCTCGGCGGAAATCGAACCGTTGTACTTCTCGACGGTTTCGAACACCCACTTGTTGACGGTGGCGCACTTGGCGAAGAACTCGTCCTTGCTCAGGTTTTCCGGCTTGAGGATGTTCAGGTGCAGGTTGCCGTCGCCGATGTGGCCGAACCAGACGATTTCGAAGTCCGGGTAGTGTTCGCCGACGATCGCGTCGATTTCCTTCAAGAACGCTGGCACTTTCGAAACCGTGACCGAGATGTCGTTCTTGTACGGCGTCCAGTGCGAGATGGTTTCGGAGATGTACTCGCGCAACTTCCACAGGTTCTGCAACTGGGTTTCGCTCTGGCTCATCACGCCGTCCAGTACCCAGCCCTGCTCGACGCAGTGTTCGAAGGTTTCCAGCGCGCTGTTGGCCACTTCTTCAGTGGTCGCTTCAAATTCCAGCAGTGCGTAGAACGGGCAGTCGGTCTCGAACGGTGCCGGCACATCACCGCGGCCCAGCACTTTGGACAGGGCTTTATCGGAGAAGAATTCGAAAGCGGTCAGGTCGAGCTTGCCCTGGAAGGCATGCAACACCGGCATGATCGAGTCGAAATCGGCGGTGCCGAGGACCATCGCGGTGAGGTTTTTCGGCGCGCGATCCAGACGCATGGTCGCTTCGACGACGAAACCGAGGGTGCCTTCTGCGCCGATGAACAGTTGCCGCAGGTCGTAACCGGTGGCGTTCTTGATCAGGTCTTTGTTCAGCTCCAGCACGTCGCCCTTGCCGGTGACGACTTTCATGCCAGCGACCCAGTTGCGGGTCATGCCGTAGCGAATCACCTTGATCCCGCCGGCATTGGTGCCGATATTGCCGCCAATCTGGCTCGATCCGGCAGAAGCGAAATCCACCGGGTAGTACAGGCCCTTTTCTTCGGCGACGTTCTGCAAATGCTCGGTGACCACGCCCGGCTGACAAACGGCGGTGCGATCAGTGAGGTTCACGTCGAGAATCTGGTTCATGTAGTCGAACGACACAACCACTTCGCCATTGGCTGCCACCGCAGCGGCGGAAAGCCCGGTACGCCCGCCCGATGGGACCAGCGCGACTTTGTGGGTATTGGCCCAGCGTACAACGGCCTGTACTTGTTCGATGGTCTTGGGGAACACGATGGCGCTGGGCGCCGGGGCGAAGTGCTTGGTCCAATCCTTGCCATACGTGTTCAGGGAGTCGGCGTCGGTCAGGACCTTGCCAGGCTCGACCAGGGTCTTCAGTTCATCAATCAGGGCAGGATTGGTCATCGACAGAACTCTCGAACAATTCATGGTCATCCTGAGAACGCTTCACGTCGCAGGAATGAGTGTTTAGCGGGGTGGCTATGCTAGCATACCGACCCCGCAGAACAGTGCCCAAGGCCAGTTCTGCGGCGACGGCTTTCCTGCCGTTCGGGTCAGCTCCAAGCTGCTCCCCTCCCTGCCATTTTTCTCCGGGATACAGGTTTACGCAGATGAGCAAGACTTCTCTCGATAAGAGCAAGATCAAGTTCCTTCTTCTCGAAGGCGTCCACCAATCGGCTGTCGACGTCCTCAAGGCGGCGGGCTACACCAGCATCGAGTACCTCACAGGTTCTCTGCCGGAAGCCCAGCTCAAGGAAAAGATCGCTGACGCTCACTTCATCGGCATTCGTTCTCGCACCCAACTGACCGAAGAGATCTTCGATCACGCGAAGAAGCTTGTCGCTGTAGGCTGTTTCTGCATCGGCACCAACCAGGTTGACCTCAGTGCAGCCCGCGAGCGCGGCATTGCCGTGTTCAACGCGCCGTACTCCAACACTCGCTCCGTAGCCGAGCTGGTGCTGGCCGAAGCGATCCTGCTGCTGCGCGGCATTCCGGAGAAAAACGCTTCCTGCCACCGTGGCGGCTGGATCAAGTCCGCAGCCAACTCCTTCGAGATCCGCGGTAAAAAACTCGGCATCGTCGGCTACGGCTCGATCGGTACTCAGTTGTCGGTTCTGGCTGAAGGGCTGGGCATGCAGGTGTTCTTCTATGACACCGTGACCAAGCTGCCGCTGGGCAACGCCACTCAGGTCGGCAATCTGCACGAACTGTTGGGCATGTCCGACATCGTCACCCTGCACGTTCCGGAAACCGCTGCGACCCAGTGGATGATCGGCGAGAAGGAAATCCGCGCCATCAAGAAGGGCGGCATCCTGATCAACGCTGCACGCGGCACCGTGGTCGAGCTGGACGCCCTGGCGGACGCGATCAAGGACAAGCACCTGATCGGCGCGGCCATCGACGTGTTCCCGGTGGAGCCTCGCTCCAACGACGAAGAGTTCGAAAGCCCGCTGCGTGGCCTCGACAACGTGATCCTGACCCCGCACATCGGTGGTTCGACCGCTGAAGCGCAAGCCAACATCGGTCTGGAAGTAGCGGAAAAACTGGTCAAGTACAGCGACAACGGTACTTCCGTTTCGTCGGTGAACTTCCCGGAAGTGGCCCTGCCGGCTCACCCTGGCAAGCACCGCCTGCTGCACATCCACGAGAACATCCCGGGTGTGATGAGCGAGATCAACAAGGTCTTCGCCGAAAACGGCATCAACATCTCCGGTCAGTTCCTGCAGACCAACGAGAAGGTTGGTTACGTGGTGATCGACGTCGACGCCGAGTATTCGGATCTGGCGCAAGAGAAGCTGCAGCACATCAACGGCACCATCCGCAGCCGCGTGTTGTTCTGATCGAACGCTGAGCGACAAAAAAGGGAGCCCTCGGGCTCCCTTTTTCATGCTCGCCGCAAAGTTATTCGACGTTGACGGTGATCTTCTTCGACACGATGGGTGGATCGAACGGCATGTGGCCGCTGTCACCCAGTTCAAGTTGCAAGGTGTGTTTGCCCGGGGCCAGCTTGATGTCGGCCTGAGTCTGCGCCTTGCCGAAGTGCATATGGTTGGCATCGTTGGGAATCGGCGCACCGGCCGCCGGCAACTTGTCGACATCAATCAAAAGATGATGGTGACCGGAGTGTTTGGTGACATCGCCCGCCGGTGCCAGCGAGACGTCCTTGACGCCAAATTTGACGGTAAAGGTTTGCGATACAGTCGCCCCGTCTTCGGGAGAAACGATGAACACTTCGGCACCCTTTGGAGCCGGGGTGGCCGCACTGGCCAGCACCGAAACGCCCATCAGCACACCTGCCAACGCTGCACGTGACATAAAGCTTTTCATTTTCTTCTCCAGTTTTTCCGTAAAATCCGCGTGGTCATGACAACTTCATGACCATTCGTTGTCGAAGGCACTCGACAACCATAGCAAAGCGAGCCAGAAAATCTGGCCGCGATAATGATTTCAAAGGAGTGACCATGCGTTTTCTGCCTGGCCTGATCTGCCTGCTACCCCTTCTGAGCCCGCTGGCTCACGCCGAACTGATTGATGACGTCAACGACCGTGGCGAGTTGCGTATTGCTCTTGAGGCTAATACACCGCCCTTTAATTACAAGGACGGCGACACACTCACGGGGTTCGAGGTCGAGCTTGGGCAACTGCTGGCCAAGGAGCTGGATGTTCGCGCCGACTTCATCGTCACCGACGAGGGCGATCTACTCCAGGGCGTTGAAAGCGGCAAGTACGACGTCGCGCTCAACCACATAGCACTGACAGCCGAACTCAAGGATCGTTTCGACTTCAGCGAGCCTTACAGCCAGATCGATTCGCAGTTGCTGGCGAAGAAAGATGAGCAGCCGCGGCCGATGGTATTGGTGCAATCGTTGACTGAGGAGAAGCCAGCAGTGGGTGCGCCAGTGGATTTGGCGATTCCGTTTCAGAAGGGTAATCCGGCGTTTCGCGCCAGCCTTGAAGGTGCGTTGCAGCGGATCAAGGCGGATGGGCGGTTGGCGGCGTTGTCCGAGAAGTGGTTCACCGAACCCAAGTAGCAATGAAACCTGGGTTTTAATCGAGCTGGATCAAGGCCTGTGCGGCTTGCGGCAATTCAAGCTCGCTGAAGACTTGCACGCCGTGGCGCTTGAGCAGTGCAGCCGTCACGCCTTCGCCACTGACTTTGACCCCACTGAACGTCCCGTCATAGGTCAGCAGATTCCCGCAAGAAGGACTGTTGGCCTTGAGCACCGCGACGCGAATGCCGTGCCTTTGCACCAACGCCAGCGCCTGCCGCGCCCCATCGAGAAACTGCGCACTGACATCCTCGCCGTCGGTGGTGATCACCGCAGCCGTGCCATCCAGCACTTCAGCCCCCTGCCCGCCCGGAATCTCCGCCGCCGCACGCGGCGTCGGCAAACCACCGGCCACCTCCGGACACAACGGCACCACCCGACCGTCAGCAATCCACTGTTCCAGCACATCAAACGGCCCGCTGGCCCCGCCGTCGTAACGCACGCGGTGGCCCAACAGGCAGCGGCTGACCAGAATCTTTTCCATGTTCAGAAAGGCTCGTTGCCACGGCGACGGAACCAACCCGTCAGCGACAAGCGCTCGCGATTGGCCGGCAGCACTTCATGGGGGACTTCACCGGAAAGAAACACCACGAGGCAGCCGCCGGTAGGCTGCACGTCGTGAACGCGATCATCACCCAGGTACATGCGCAACTGACCGCCATCCTCCGGCAACCACGCTTCGTTGAGGTAAACCACCACCGAAACCATGCGCCGGTCGTCGTCACGGAAGCGGTCGACGTGTTTGCGGTAAAAAGCCCCCGGCGGATACAGCGCGAAATGGCATTCGAAATCTTCAAGACCGAGGAACAAACCCCGGTTGAGCGACTCGCGCAGACTGTCCATCAGGCTCAGGTATCGGTCGCTGGCCTCGGCCTGACCGGGATCGATCCACTGAATATGATCGCCGCGAATCCCCTCGCGAATCTCTGAAAACGGCCCACGGCCGACCGCCGCCGGCGCCAGTTCACCCTCGGCCTCACGTTTACGGCACTCGTCCGCCAGCTCGCGGGTCAAACCCGCGGGCAGGAAAATGTTCTGCTGCGACCAGCCGTGCTCGGCCAAGTCGTCGACGATACGTAACAGCAGCGGGTGTTCAGAGGATATTTGCATGGCGCGCATAGTATGTCGGCGGCAAAAAATCCGACAGAGCCACGCGGCGGCTTGATACGAATTCTCGACAAGTACAGGCACCGCACGGAGAATAGTGCGCTGCTGACAGGAGTCCCTATGCGCCGTTTGCTTTTTTCACTGTTGATGTTCTGCGTTTTGCCCGCCTGGGCGGACGGCTACGATCAGTTGTACAAGGTCGCCGGCTGGCCAGATCAACGTGCGCATTTCAATGACGCCTTGAGTGCCGCGCAGCAGCGCTATCAAAACAGCCTGCCACCCGCCGTCTTTCAAGCGCTGGTCAACAACAGCAATCAGCGCTTCGCCCCACAGGCCATGGATCAACGCGCCGAAGCCCAACTGCGGCAGAACCTCGCCGATCCCAAGCCGGCCCTGTCCTTTTTCCAGTCGCCGCTGGGCAAGAAAATCGTCGCCGCCGAATTGCTCGCGACCCGCCGCGATCAACTGGCAAAGAATGCCAAAGGCCTGCCGAAGATGCCGGCCAGTGACAGCCGCTTGCTGATCATCGGCCATCTGGCTCAAGCCCTGCCCGCCCGTGAAGCCGGCGCAGAAGTCAGTCTGGCGATTGCCGGCGTGGCGGCGGACAGTTTGAGTTCGATGATTCCGGGACTGCTCGGTGGTGGACAAGCGCAAGGCATGTTGAACGGTCAGCGCCAACGCCTGATGGATCAGATCGGCGCGGACATGAACAACACGCTGCTCTACGTGTATCGCGACTTGTCGGATGAAGAGCTGGAAGAGTTTGCGACGTTTGCCGAGTCGACCGAGGGCAAGGCTTACTATCAGGCCGCGTTGGCGGCAATTCGGGCCGGGTTGGCGGTGGGGCAGAATACTTCGAACCTCAACCAATGATCTGCGCTGTCTGACCGCCGTCTTCGCGAGCAGGCTCGCTCCCACATTTGGGAACGCGTGCCCCTGTGGGAGCGAGCCTGCTCGCGAAGAGGCCCTGACAGACGCTAGAGATTCCGGCCCCTGATCCGCTTGCTCAAGAACTCGAAATACTCCTCGCGCATATCCGCCGTCTCATTTGCCAGATGATGCCGCGCCTGGGGCAGCAGCAAGATCTGCGGCCGATCGAACTTCCACTTCAACACCTGCAGATTGTGCTGCCAGTCCACGGTCATGTCCGCCTGCCCCTGAATGATCAGCGGTCGCCGCGGGCTTTTCTTCGCGTATTCCACTCGGTTGATCCAACGTGACAAGGCGCCGACCCATGCGGTGGGCAGGCGCTTGGGCTGCAGCGGATCGGCCAGCAGAAACGGCAGGAAATCCGGATCATTGGAGTTCTCGCTGAAGCGCCGCGCAATGCCCCGCACGAACGGCCGCAGCAGGTAATAACTGAGTTGCGACCAGCCCCACGCTCGCGGCCGTACCAGCGGCGACAGCAGAATCAACTGACCCTGCGCCGGACTGTTCTCGCCATGATTGAGCACATGATCGACCACGATCGCCCCGCCGGTACTTTGCCCGCACAGGTGCCACGGCTGCGGCAGCGCAATCGAATGGGCCTCGGCGAACAAGGCTTGCAGAGCGTCCTGATATTCGGAGAAATCACGAATACTCGCCCGCTCGCCGCTGGACAGACCATGCCCCGGCAAATCACAGGCGATCACGGCAAAATCCTGATCCAGCGCCCACTCGATCACATGTCGATACAGCCCGGTGTGATCGTAGAAACCGTGCAACAGAAACAGCGTGCCCTTGACCTTCTCCGGCCACCAGCAATGGCTGACCAGTTCGTAACCGTCCACTGAAAACCGTCCCATGCCGCGCCAGACATCGCGCTCGGAAAAGTCGGTTTTGTAGAACTGCTGATAGGCCTTGGCCTCCTCCGACAACGGCTGCCACTCGGCCAAAGGCTTGAGGCTGGCGCGTAAATGATCGGGATCGAAAATGGCAGGCATGGGGCAATTCCAGAACGGTGAACAGACTTTATCGGCCTGCGATATTCATCTGTCGCGACAAGCATGGCAAGCTAGCCGGCCTCTGAGGACACAAATCCATGCGCTCGCCCTACCGCACCGCACTGTTTGCCAGCCTGCTCGCGCTCGTGTGTGCAGGGGTGCTGTGGGCGGCATACGACTGGTTTCAGGGCCGCTATTTGCGGGCGTTCAGTGAACACACCGCGGTGTTCTCCGGCGACCCGCTGCGCCTGCCCGATGATCTCGCCGGCCCCGGCAATATCCGTCTGGTGCATTTCTGGGACCCGGCATGCCCCTGCAATGTCGGCAATCAACAGCACCTGACCGAAATGGTCGAGCAGTTCAGCGCCAAAGGCGTGGAGTTTTTTGCCGTGCAAAAAATCGGTAGCCACGGCCAGTTGCCCACCACGTTAAGCGCGCTGAAAACCATCACGGTATTGCCCGGCTCCGAGCAGATCCCCGCCAGCCCGGCGGTGGCGATCTGGGATCGCAACGGCAAACTGGCGTACTTCGGCCCCTACAGCGAAGGCCTGACCTGCAACTCCAGCAACAGTTTTATCGAACCGATCCTGAATGCGCTGACGGATGATCGCCCGGTCAACGCCACACACACCTTGGCGGTCGGCTGCTATTGCCCATGGCCGGTGGAGCCGCAGTAAGGCATTCCGGACTTTTCGAGGACAGCGATGCACGGCACAGAAGGTCTGTGCTAATTGTTTGCAGCCCGACGGGGCGGCAATCCCGCCTGCACAAGGAGTCACCATGAAGCGCGTGTTCACCGTTCTCGCCCTGCTCATCGTCGTCCTACTCGCTGGCACGGGCTGGTACGTCTACAGCAAGCAACCGACGCGTCAGGGCCAGATTGAACTGCGCAACCTGCAAGGTTCGGTGACTGTGCACTATGACGAGCGCGGCGTGCCGCACATCCGCGCAGAGAACGAAACCGACCTCTATCGCGCCCTCGGCTATGTGCATGCCCAGGATCGCCTGTTCCAGATGGAAGCCATGCGCCGACTTGCACGCGGCGAACTGGCCGAGGTGCTCGGGCCGAAACTGCTCGACACCGACAAACTGTTCCGCAGCCTGCGCATCCGTGAACGCGCGGCCAGTTACGTCGCCAGCCTCGATAAACAATCCCCGGCGTGGAAGGGCCTGCAAGCCTATCTGGATGGCATCAACCAATATCAGGACACCCACGCCGCGCCCGTCGAGTTCGACGTGCTGGGCATCCCCAAGCGGCCGTTCACCGCCGAAGACAGCATCAGTGTCGCCGGCTACATGGCTTACAGTTTCGCTGCGGCGTTTCGTACCGAACCGCTACTGACCTATGTGCGCGATCAACTTGGCGCCGATTACCTCAACGTCTTCGACCTCGACTGGCAGCCCAAAGGCGTTTTGGCCAAGGGCCGCAACCCCGTTCCAGCGCTCGCGGCCGGCGATTGGAAGGACCTCAACGCCCTCGCCCGCCTCAGTGAGCAGGCGCTGATCGACAACGGCCTGCCGCAATTTGAAGGCAGCAATGCCTGGGTGATTGCCGGCAACCGCAGCCAGAGCGGCAAACCCTTGCTGGCCGGCGATCCGCACATTCGCTTCTCGGTGCCGTCGGTGTGGTACGAAGCGCAGTTGTCCGCGCCGGGCTTTGAACTCTACGGGCATCATCAGGCGCTGGTACCGTTCGCGTTCCTTGGGCATAACCTGGATTTCGGTTGGAGCCTGACGATGTTCCAGAACGACGACCTGGATCTGATCGCCGAGAAGGTCAACCCGGACAACCCGAATCAGGTCTGGTATCGCGGCCAGTGGACCGACATGGTCAGGACCGAGCAGCAGATCAATGTGAAGGGCCAGGCGCCGGTGACGATCACCCTGCGTCAATCGCCTCACGGCCCGATCGTCAACGACGCCCTCGGCACGGCTGCCGGCAAAACACCGATCGCCATGTGGTGGGCGTTCCTCGAAACACCGAACCCGATCCTCGAAGGCTTCTACCAGCTCAACCGCGCCGATACCCTGGCCAAGGCCCGCGCCGCTGCGGCCAAAGTGCAGGCGCCGGGGCTCAATCTTGTCTACGCCAACGCTAAGGGCGATATCGCCTGGTGGGCTTCGGCATTGCTGCCCAAGCGGCCGACCGGGGTGAAGCCGGGTTTCATTCTCGACGGCAGCACGAATCAGGCGGACAAGGACGGCTTCTACCCGTTCAGCGCCAACCCGCAGGAAGAGAACCCGGCGCGCGGCTATATCGTCTCGGCCAACTTTCAACCCGTTTCGCCCACCGGCATGGAAATTCCGGGTTACTACAACCTCGCCGACCGTGGCCAGCAGCTCAACCGCCAGCTCAGCGACAAGACGGTGAAGTGGAACAACGAAGCCAACCAGAAGCTGCAACTGGGCACCACCACCGGTTACGGCCCGCGTCTGCTGGCGCCGCTGTTGCCAGTGCTGCGTGAAGTGGTGAGCGATCCGGCGCAACTGAAGCTGGTCGAGCAACTGGCGCAGTGGCAAGGCGACTATCCGCTGGAGTCGGTCAGTGCGACGGTGTTCAACCAGTTCCTCTACGACCTCGCCGATGCGGCAATGCGCGACGAGTTGGGCAATGACTTTTTCGAGACGCTGCTGTCGACGCGGGTGATTGATTCGGCACTGCCACGACTGGCGGCAAACGCCGATTCAGCGTGGTGGGATAACCGCGCCACGCCAGCCAAAGAGACCCGTGCCGACACCGTGCGCGCGGCTTGGCAGGCGAGTATGAAGCACCTGAAACTGACCCTCGGAGAGGATGCCTCCACCTGGAAATGGGGCACGGCGCACACGCTGACCCATGGTCATCCGCTGGGGCAGCAGAAGCCGCTGGATCGCATTTTCAACGTCGGCCCGTTTGCTGCACCGGGCAGTCATGAAGTGCCGAACAACCTCTCGGCGAAGATTGGCCCGGCGCCATGGCCGGTGACCTATGGGCCTTCGACGCGGCGCCTGGTGGACTTCGCCGACCCGGCGCACAGCCTGACGATCAACCCGGTGGGCCAGAGTGGCGTACCGTTCAACAGTCACTATGACGATCAGGCAGAGGCGTATGTCGACGGGATTTATGTACAGGCGCATTTCAGTGAGGAAGAGGTGATGGCGAATACGCGCAGTACCTTGAAGCTTTTGCCGGCGCGGGCTGCGCAATAGATTTGTGCTGACTCGACTGGCCCTATCGCGAGCAGGCTCGCTCCCACATTTGGAATGCATTTCCCTGTGGGAGCGAGCCTGCTCGCGATGGGGCCCTTCAGATCAATAAACGCCTCAAACCATAACCGCAAAATTCAACCGAAACTGCTGCGGCGTCACGCCCAACCTTCGATTGAACACACCGCGCATATGCTGCGCATCGCGAAATCCGCACTGATACGCCACAGTCTTCAGCGGCGCCGTGGTGCTTTCGAGCATCACCCGCGCCGCATCCACTCGCGCTCGCTCAACGAACTCCGCCGGCGTGACCTTCGCCTCCCGCGCAAACACTCGCGAGAAGTTACGCGCACTCATGTTCGCCGCATTCGCCAGATCGGCAATGGTCAGATCCCCGGTGAGATTGGCCAGCACGTACAACTGCACCATTGCCACCGCCGACGTCGGCTCCGCGTGGGGCGTCAGGAACGGGCTGAACTGCGACTGCCCGCCCGAACGCTGGGTGAACACCACCAGCCGCTTGGCCACGCTCAGCGCGACCTCCGCGCCGTGATCGCGGGCCAGCAGGTAAAGCGACAGATCAATCCCCGCCGTCACCCCGGCCGAGGTGTAGAGCGCGCCGTCCTCGACATACAAGCGATCCGCCTCCACCTGCGTCGATGGGCACAACTGCGCCAGGGCGTCGGCATCGTTCCAGTGCGTAGTGACCGTGCGCCCCTCGAGCAATCCCGCCCGCGCCAACATGAACGCGCCGTTGCAGATCGACCCGAAACGCCGTGCCCGCGCACAGGCTTCACGCAGCCAGGCATCGAAGGTCTTGCCGAACTCCATGAACGGCAAGGTCGGCCCGCCAGCCACCAACAACAAGTCATAGGCCTCAAGCGCTGCGCTGAAATGTCGATGAGCATTCAGGGTCAGGCCGTTGGAGCATGCCATCGGCCCGTGTTCGACACCGATCACGTCGAGGCGATAGTGATCCTCTGGCTTAAGAAAACGGTTGGCCTCGGCAAACACATCCATGGGCCCGCTGACGTCCAGCGATTGCACACCCGGGAACACCACAATGGCGACGGTTTTGTTCATCTCTCTCGCAAACTCCTCTGAACCTGTGGCGAGGGGATTTATCCCCGATCGGCTGCGCAGCAGTCGTAAATCCTGTAATCGCGTTTTAACTGATAAGCCTAATCAGCAGGTTCTGGGGCTGCTGCTATCTCTCCCACTGGTGAGTTGGCACGATTTGCAGGTCGATTGGCAAGGATCGCAGCCATGGGTCGATTGTTCGTTTTGCAGCGCGGGAACAGACTTTCCTCATCGGCGCCACACCGGCGTTTTTCAAGAGGAAACTCTCATGAGCACCACCATTGCCGGCATCAAAATCCCTGACAGCGCCCTGGCCCGCGCCACCACCGAGTACATCCGCGACATCGAATCCGACCTGCTCTATCACCACTCGCGCCGGGTGTTTCTGTTCGGTGCATTGAGCGGTGAGCGTCAGCAACTGGCCTACGATCCGGAGCTGTTGTACGTCGGCGCGATGTTTCATGACCTTGGTCTGGTCGAAGGTCACCGCAGCGATGACGAACGTTTCGAGGTCGACGGCGCCAACGCCGCAGCGGCGTTTCTCAAGCCTTACGGGTTGAGCGATGACGACATCGAACAGGTCTGGCTGTCGATTGCCCTGCACACCACGCCGGGCGTGCCCAAGCATTTGCGCCCGACCGTGGCGCTGGTGACGGCAGGCGTGGAAATGGATGTGCTGGGCATGGACTACGCGGCGTTCAGCAGCGTGCAGCGTGAAGCGGTGGTGCATGCGCATCCACGGGGGGAAGGTTTCAAGGAGTGCATCATCTGCGCCTTTGCCGATGGGCTGCGCCATCGTCCGCAGACCACGTTCGGCAATGTGAAGACTGATGTGTTGAAGGATCAGGAGCCGGGGTTCAAGCCGATGAACTTTGTCGAGGTCATCCGTAAATCACCCTGGACTGCATAAAACGAAAGGTGGGAGCGAGCCTGCTCGCGAAAGCGGTGTATCAGTCAATATTTGAGTCGACTGATACTCCGTCTTCGCGAGCAGGCTCGCTCCCACATTTCGATTTGTGGTTGGCCTCAAGACCGAGGCCAACCCGGTAGTGCTTACGCTGCTTCCGGCGCAGGCGCGCGGCGCGCGTCCGGCTGTTTCCACGAATCGGCAGCGCTTTCTTCGATGGCTTGCTGGATGGCTTTCTTGCGGGCTTCTTCGGCGCGGCGGCTGAAGAACCAGACCAGGAACGTCACGATCGATACCGCCAGCAGAATCAGGCTGGCCACGGCGTTGATCTCAGGCTTCACGCCCAGGCGCACCGCCGAGAACACTTCCATCGGCAAGGTCGTCGAACCCGGGCCGGAGACGAAGCTCGCCAGTACCAGGTCGTCCAGCGACAGTGCGAACGACATCATGCCGCCCGCCGCCAGCGACGGCGCGATCATCGGGATGGTGATCAGGAAGAACACCTTCCACGGCCGCGCACCCAGGTCCAT
>NZ_JBIUWI010000068.1:19977-27802 GCF_044743385.1 Pseudomonas sp. NPDC087639
GGTCCATCGCCGCTTCTTCGATCGACAGGTCCAGCTCACGCAGACGCGCCGACACCACCACCGCCACATACGCCGCACAGAACGTCGTGTGGGCGATCCAGATGGTGACGATGCCACGTTCCTGCGGCCAGCCGATCATCTGCGCCATGGCCACGAACAGCAGCAACAGCGACAGACCAGTGATCACTTCCGGCATCACCAACGGTGCAGTGACCAGACCACCGAACAGCGTGCGGCCCTTGAAGTGGGTGATGCGAGTCAGCACGAACGCGGCCAGCGTGCCCAGCGCCACCGCGGCAACCGCGGTGTAGCAGGCGATTTCCAGCGAGCGCAGCACCGAGCCCATCAGTTGGCTGTTGTCGAGCAGGCCGACGTACCACTTGATCGACCAGCCGCCCCACACCGTCACCAGTTTCGAGGCGTTGAACGAGTAGATCACCAGGATCAGCATCGGCAGGTAGATGAACACTAAACCAACGACCAGCATCAGGCTGGAGAAACGGATGCGCTTCATTCTTTACCCTCCATTTCCTTGGCCTGACTGCGGTTGAACAGAATGATCGGCACAATCAGGATCGCCAGCATCACCACCGCCAGGGCAGACGCCACAGGCCAGTCACGGTTGTTGAAGAACTCTTGCCAGAGCACTTTACCGATCATCAGGGTTTCCGGGCCGCCGAGCAGTTCCGGGATCACGAACTCGCCTACTACAGGGATGAACACCAGCATGCAGCCGGCAATGATCCCGTTCTTGGACAGCGGAATGGTGATTTTCCAGAAGCTGTTGAAGGTGCTCGAACCGAGGTCGGAAGCCGCTTCCAGCAGACTGTTGTCGTGCTTCACCAGGTTGGCGTACAGCGGCAGGATCATGAACGGCAGGTACGAATAGACCACGCCGATGTATACCGCGAGGTTGGTATTGAGGATCTGCAGCGGCTCGTCGATCAGGCCGATGCTCATCAGGAAACCATTGAGCAGACCGTTGTTGCTGAGGATGCCCATCCACGCGTAAACGCGGATCAGGATCGCCGTCCAGGTCGGCATCATGATCAGCAGCACCAGCACCGTTTGCAGCTCTTTACGGGCGCTGGCGATGGCGTAGGCCATCGGGTAGCCGATCAGCAGGCAGAGGACGGTGCTGATCAGCGCCATCTTCAGCGAGCCAAGGTAGGCGGCGATGTACAGCTCGTCGTCGCCGAGCATCGCGTAGTTGCCCAGGTTCAGCAGCAGTTGCAGCTTCTGCTCGGCAAACGTGTAGATCTCGGTATACGGCGGAATGGCCACGTCGGCTTCGGCGAAGCTGATCTTCAGGACGATGAAGAACGGCAACATGAAGAACAGGAACAGCCAGATGAACGGAACCCCGATGACCAGTTGGCGGCCATTGGGAATTATTCGGTTGAGCCGTCGTTTGAACTTGCGCATGTTCATGAGCGAAGTACCACGCCGCTGTCGTCTTCCCACCACACGTAAACCTGATCACCCCAGGTCGGACGTGCGCCACGGCGCTCGGCGTTGGCGACAAACGACTGCACCAGTTTGCCGCTCGGCAATTCGACGTAGAACACCGAATGCCCGCCGAGGTAGGCAATGTCGTGCACCTTGCCGCTCGACCAGTTGTATTCGCAGGTCGGTTGATCGGCAGTGACCAGCAGCTTCTCCGGACGGATCGCGTAGGTCACGGATTTGTCCTGCACCGAAGTGCTGATGCCGTGGCCGACGTAGATCTGCCGGTCGAGATCCTTGCAGGTGATGGTCGCGTGGCCCTCGGCGTCGTCGATCACTTCGCCTTCGAAGATGTTGACGTTGCCGATGAATTCGCAGACCAGGCGGCTGGTCGGGGTTTCGTAGATGTCGATCGGGCTACCGATCTGGGCGATCCAGCCCAGGTGCATGATCGCAATGCGCTCGGCCATGGTCATGGCCTCTTCCTGGTCGTGGGTCACCATCACGCAGGTCACGCCGACGCGCTCGATGATTTCCACCAGCTCCAGTTGCATCTGCGAACGCAGTTTCTTGTCCAGTGCGCCCATCGGCTCATCGAGCAGCAGCAACTTCGGCCGCTTGGCCAGCGAACGGGCCAGCGCCACACGCTGACGCTGACCGCCAGACAATTGATGCGGCTTGCGCTTGGCGTACTGGCTCATCTGCACCAGTTTGAGCATCTCGGCCACACGGGCTTCGACTTCAGCCTTGGGAATCTTGTCCTGCTGCAGGCCGAAGGCGATGTTCTGCGCCACGGTCATGTGCGGGAACAAAGCGTAGGACTGGAACATCATGTTGATCGGACGTTCGTACGGCGGCATGTCGGTGATGTCGACGCCGTCGAGGAAAATGCGCCCCTCCGTGGGCCGTTCGAACCCTGCCAGCATCCGCAGCAGAGTGGATTTGCCCGATCCCGAACCGCCGAGCAGGGCGAAAATTTCGCCCTTTTTGATTTCCAGGGACACATCGTCCACGGCAATCGTCTCGTCGAACTTCTTCGTGACCCGGTCGATTTTGACCAGCACCTGTTTAGGTGTCTGGTCGCCCTCGAGGGCTTTCTTGTAGGCGCCGGAGGCAACTGCCATTTACGAAACTCCCAGAAAAAAAGAGTGCAGTTCGCCCAATGCGGACGAACCCAGGATAGTTGTGCCTTATTTGCCCGACTTGACCTTGGTCCAGCTACGGGTCATCAAACGCTGAATATTGGGTGGCAACTCGGTCGACACGTAGGTCTTGTCGAGGACTGCTTGCGGTGGATAAACCGCTTCGTCGGTGCGAATGGACTGCTCCATCAGCTTGTCCGAACCCGGGTTGGGGTTGGCATAACCGACATAATCACTGACCTGGGCGATCACCTCAGGTTTCAGCAAATAATTGATGAAGGCGTGGGCTTCTTTGACGTTGGACGAGTCCTTGGGAATCGCCAGCATGTCGAACCACAGCGCGCCGCCTTCTTTAGGGATCGAGTAGGCGATGTTCACGCCCTTCTTGGCTTCCTCAGCGCGATTCTTGGCCTGGAAGATGTCACCGGAGAAACCGATGGCTACGCAGATGTCGCCGTTGGCCAGGTCGCCGATGTATTTGGACGAGTGGAAGTAGGTTACGTAAGGGCGCACCGCGAGCAGTTTGGCGGTGGCTTTTTCGTAGTCTTTGGTGTTGGTGCTGTTGGCGTTCAGGCCCATGTAGTTGAGCACGGTCGGCATCATTTCATCGGCCGAATCGAGGAACGCTACGCCGCAGCTGTGCAGCTTCTTGATGTTTTCCGGTTCGAACAGCACGGCCCAGGAATCGATCTTGTCGACGCCCAGCACGGCTTTGACTTTATCGACGTTGTAACCAATGCCGTTGGTGCCCCACAGATAAGGCACAGCGTACAGGTTGCCCGGATCGTTCTGCTCCAGACGCTTGAGCAGCACAGGGTCGAGGTTGGAATAGTTCGGCAACTGCGTCTTGTCGAGCTTCTGGAACGCGCCCGCCTTGATCTGCTTGCCAAGGAAATGGTTCGACGGCACGACCACGTCGTAACCGGTACGCCCGGCCAGCAGCTTGCCTTCCAAGGTCTCGTTGGAGTCGAACACGTCGTAGACCGGCTTGATCCCGGACGCTTTCTCGAAGTCGGCCAGAGTGGTCTCGCCGATGTAATCGGACCAGTTATAAATATGCACCGTACCGGCGGCTTGGGCACCGACAGCAATCGTCAGGCCGGCAGTGGCCAGCAGGGCTTTGCGCAAAGAAGAAAAAATAGGCAAGTGGAGGTCCTCTAAATTAGTTGGGCCCAAGTTGCCCCGCGCTGCATGACAGCCATGGCTGCCCGGCAACAAAACCGGCGCGCAACTTACCCTCGAAAAACCGTTCCAGCAAAACTTTCTGTCATTTAATTATCCCGCTGGCCGCCCTCGCGGGGACGACGGCCAGCGGTTGCTGCTTCAAACCGGCTTATTTACCGGATTTGATTTTGGTCCAGCTGCGAGTGATCAGGCGCAGGGTGGCGGCATCCAGATCGCTGATCGCGTAGAGCTGTTTCTTCACTTCAGCCGACGGATAGATGCTCGGATCGCTGGTGATGTCTTTGTCCACCAGCGGCGTGGCCGCCTTGTTGCCGTTCGGGAAGCGTACGGCGTTGGTGATCCCGGCCATCACTTCTGGCTCAAGCAGGTAGTTCATGAATTTGTAAGCGGCTTCGACGTTTTCGGCATCCTTGGGAATGGCGACCATGTCGTAGAAAGTACCGGCGCCTTCTTTCGGAATGGTGTAGGCCAGCTTGACCTTGTCACCAGCTTCCTGGGCGCGGGTCTTGGATTGTTCCAGGTCACCCGAGTAACCGACCGCCACGCAGATGTTGCCGTTGGCCAGATCGGAGATGTACTTGGAGGAATGGAAGTAGGCAACCGAAGGACGAATCTTCAGGAACAGATCTTCGGCGGCTTTCAGGTCAGCCTTGTCCTTGCTGTTGGTCGGTTTGCCCAGATAGTGCAGAGCCGCCGGAATCATTTCGGTCGGGGCGTCGAGGAAGCTTACGCCGCAGCTTTTGAGTTTCTCGATGTTTTCAGGCTTGAACACGATGTCCCAGGAATCGATCTTGTCGATGCCCAACGCAGCCTTGACCTTCGCCGGGTTGTAGCCGATCCCGATGGAGCCCCACATGTACGGGAACGCGTGCTTGTTGCCCTGGTCGCTGGCATCGCCAACGGCCTTGAGCAGGTCTTCGTCGAGGTTCTTCCAGTTCGGCAGCTTGGACTTGTCCAGCTCCTGGTAAACACCGGCCTTGATCTGCTTGGCGAGGAAGTTGTTGGAAGGCACCACAATGTCGTAACCGGATTTACCGGCCAGCAGCTTGGCTTCCAGGGTTTCGTTGCTGTCGAATACGTCGTAGACGACTTTGATCCCGGTGGCCTTCTCAAAGTTGGCGACCGTGTCCGGCGCGATGTAGTCGGACCAGTTATAGACGTGCAATACCTTGTCGTCCGCCTGAACCGCACCCGCCATCATGCCCGCCATGGACAGCGCGAGAAGTGTCTTGCCAGCAAGCTTTTTACCTAATGCCTTCATGCGTCATGCTCCAAATTTTTCTTTTTTGAACCACTTTGTTCAGCGGCCGAACCCGGACAACTGGAACCGCGGCTAGTCTGGCAAGATCCGAGGCGGTCTTTCAAGAAAAGACCAGCCTTTCTGACAGCTTCGAGCGAGTGCGCCGCAGCTCCCCCGCTCGAAGCCTAGCACCTAGCCCTGCAATGCACTGAGGGTCAGGTCCAGACACTTGCGTGCCTTTGTAACCAACTCATCGATCTCCGCTTTGCTGATCACCAGCGGCGGCGCGATGATCATGGTGTCGCCCACGGCACGCATGATCAGCCCGTTATCGAAGCAGAACTGCCGGCAGATCATGCCGACGCCCTTGCCTTCGTAACGCTTGCGAGTGGCTTTGTCCTGCACCAGCTCGATCGCCCCCAGCAGACCGACTCCGCGAACTTCACCCACCAGCGGGTGATCGTTCAGTTCCCGCAGACGTTTCTGCAAATACGGTGCCGTTTCGTTGTGGACGTTCTCGATAATTTTTTCGTCGCGCAGAATGCGGATGTTTTCCAGCCCCACCGCCGCCGCCACCGGGTGACCGGAGTAGGTGAAGCCGTGGTTGAAGTCGCCGCCTTCGTTGAGCACGGCCACCACCGAGTCACGGACGATCAGGCCACCCATTGGGATATAGCCGGAGGTCAGACCTTTGGCGATGGTCATCATGTCGGGTTTGAGGTCGTAGAAATCGCTACCGAACCACTCACCGGTACGGCCGAAGCCGCAAATCACTTCGTCGGCGACGAAGAGGATGTCGTACTTGGCGAGGATTTCCTTGATACGCGGCCAGTAGCTGTCTGGCGGAATGATCACGCCACCGGCACCCTGGATCGGCTCGGCAATAAAGGCACCGACGTTGTCGACGCCGACTTCGAGAATTTTCTCTTCCAGTTGATTGGCCGCCCAGACACCGAACTCTTCCGGCGACATGTCGCCGCCTTCGGCAAACCAGTACGGCTGAGCGATGTGGACGATGCCCGGTATCGGCAAGTCGCCCTGTTCGTGCATATAAGTCATGCCACCCAGGCTCGCGCCAGCCACGGTGGAACCGTGATAACCGTTCTTGCGGCTGATGATGACTTTCTTGTTCGGCTGGCCCTTGATCGCCCAGTAATGGCGAACCATACGCAGCATGGTGTCGTTGCCTTCGGAGCCGGAACCGGTGAAGAACACATGGTTCATGCCTTCTGGCGCGACGTTGGCGATGGCCTTGGCCAGTTCCAGTGCCGGCGGGTGCGCGGTCTGGAAGAACAGGTTGTAGTAAGGCAGTTCGCGCATTTGTTTGGCGGCGGCGTCGGCCAGTTCATCGCGACCATAACCGATGGCCACGCACCACAGACCGGCCATGCCGTCGAGGATCTTGTTGCCTTCACTGTCCCACAGGTAAACGCCCTTGGCGTTGGTAATGATCCGCGGGCCCTTCTCTTTCAATTGCTTGAAGTCGCTGAACGGGGCCAGGTGGTGGTCGCTGCTCAGCGCTTGCCACTCACGGGTTTGCGGGTTGTTGCTGGTCATGCCAATTCTCCTTGTTATCGGTGAAGACGCGGCGCCTGAGCACCGCGCCCGGCGTATCAGACGGCGAAGAGCAGGTACTCACGCTCCCACGAACTGATCACGCGCTTGAAGTTTTCATGCTCGGCCCGCTTGACCGCGACGTAGCCCGTGATGAAAGTTTTGCCCAGATATTTCTCGATGGTTGCGCTGTTTTCCATACGCTCCAGCGCGTCCTCGATGGTCAGCGGCAGGCGCAGGTTGCGGCGCTCATAGCCACGACCGACCACCGGCGCACTCGGGTTGAGGCCTTCAACCATGCCGATGTAACCGCAGAGCAGGCTCGCGGCAATCGCCAGATACGGGTTGGCGTCGGCGCCCGGCAGGCGGTTTTCCACACGGCGGTTCTGCGGGCCGGCATCCGGTACGCGCAGGCCCACGGTTCGGTTCTCTTCGCCCCACTCCACGTTCACCGGCGCCGAGGTGTCCGGCAGGAAGCGGCGGAACGAGTTGACGTTCGGCGCGAACAGCGGCAACAGCTCGGGGATCAGTTTCTGCAAGCCACCGATGTGGTGCAGGAACAACTGGCTCATGGTCCCGTCTTCATTGGAGAAGACGTTCTTGCCGGTCTCGATGTCGATGATGCTCTGGTGCAAGTGCATGGCACTGCCCGGCTCGCCGGTCATCGGCTTGGCCATGAAGGTCGCGGCCACGTCGTGCTTGAGCGCGGCTTCACGCATGGTGCGCTTGAACACCAGAATCTGATCGGCCAGCGACAGCGCGTCGCCGTGACGGAAGTTGATTTCCATCTGCGCCGTGCCGTCTTCGTGGATCAGCGTGTCGAGGTCCAGCTCCTGCAATTCGCACCAGTCGTAGACGTCTTCGAACAGCGGGTCGAATTCGTTCGCTGCTTCAATAGAGAACGACTGACGACCGATTTCCGGACGCCCGGATCGGCCGATTGGCGGCTGCAACGGGTAGTCCGGGTCGTCACTGCGCTTGGTCAGGTAGAACTCCATTTCCGGCGCCACGATTGGCTGCCAGCCTTTGTCGGCGTAGAGCTTCAACACTTTCTTGAGAACGTTGCGCGGCGACAGCTCGATCGGGTTGCCTTGCTTGTCGTAGGTGTCGTGGATCACCTGGGCAGTCGGCTCGATGGCCCATGGCACCAGGTACACGGCGTTCTGGTCGGGGCGGCAGATCATGTCTATTTCGGAAGTGTGTAGTTTTTGGTAATAGTTTTTGTATTAGTGTTTTTCTCGGTTGTCGGTGTTTATTT
>NZ_JBIUWI010000068.1:27812-28865 GCF_044743385.1 Pseudomonas sp. NPDC087639
CAGTTCGGAATAGCTGTCGTCTTCGACATAGTCGCCGGTCACGGTCTGCAGCAGCACGCTCTCTGGCAGGCGCATGCCTTTCTCGGCGATGAACTTGTTGGTCGGCGAGATCTTGCCCCGGGTGATACCGGTCAAGTCGGCGATCATGCATTCGACTTCTGTGATCTTGTGGTCTTTCAACCAATCGGTGAGCTGGTCGAGGTTGTTACTCATAAATGCCTCTGGGCTGAGTCTCCTGACAGGGTGTCAGGCAAAGTTTGACGCCTGGGCGTCGCGTTAAAGGGGGCTTGCTTGCGCGCAGTACCGGCTTACGCCCGGCACCGCGCATAGACAATGAAAGAGGAGCTTACCTGCCCTTTACGCTGGCGTTGCATTTCCTGTGCAAACTCATGGCGTGCAGAATCATGAGCACGCCTTGCGGAGCGGCACGGGCTTTGAGAGAGAAAGAGATCTATATTGAAAGGAGACGCCATAAAGCGGATGCCTTGTCGTGCGTCCAGAATATCGGACGCTGCCGTTTTGGCTGCGGCTGACGACAACTTCGTCGCCAGGCTGCGAGCCTCAAAGGCTGCACTCTGTACGGACGATTCGCCACTGATGGGATAAGCATGCAGACCGGACTGTTGCGAGCAGTCGGTGACGCCGATTATCGGCAGGCGAGACATGAAGCACCCCGGTATTATTGCTGTTATGGGTTTGATCGGAGCTTAGCCTTGTTCATTTTTTTACACAACACCCCCGTAAAAAATACAACACGGCCTGCTCAAGCCCGCGGGTGCCAAGTCTCCCAAGGACAAAAAAATGCCCAAAACTGCCCCATAAATGCCCTCACAGCGCTTTTTTAGGGCAAAAAAGGCCTTGCTTGACTTCGGCAGGCCGTTCGGGTTGACTGAAACCAGAAAAGATCAATGATTGATATTTTTAACAACAAAGGTGTTGCATCATGTCGGTACCCCCGCGTGCCGTTCAGCTCAACGAAGCGAACGCGTTCCTTAAGGAACATCCTGAGGTTCTGTACGTTGACCTTCTGATTGCGGATATGAATGGTGTGGT
>NZ_JBIUWI010000069.1:0-28448 GCF_044743385.1 Pseudomonas sp. NPDC087639
AACGGCTATCGAACTCCGGTAGCCATGGAAGCCTTGGCAGCATGAGAAATGACCTTAACCCTATAACCGTGTCCAGTATCGTTTGACCAGATCAACCGAGGTGTCTTGCGGGATACATCGACCTGAAAGATCGAGTCGATTATGGATTCGGGAGAGGGAGCCGACCGAGGTGTCTTGCGGGATACATCGACCTGAGGGATCGAGCCGATTATGGATTCGGCAGAGCACGTTCAGGTCGGCGTACTTCTTGAGCATCCCCCGATCGGTCCCCTCTCCTTCGGGAGAGGGCTAGGGTGAGGGGAAAGGCCTCAACGTAAATGCGCCTGCTCCACCAGCCAGATCATCAACTCCTCCAGCAGCGGCGAGGGTTCTCCGCCCTGCGGCACCACCACGTAATACGCCAATCCCGTCTTCACCTTCAGCTCGAACGGCATCACCAGTCTTTCGGCGCGCAGGTCGTCGCCGATCAGCGACCAGTCACCGATCGCCACCCCCGTCCCGTGCGACGCCATCGACATTGCCTGATCCAGCGTCTCGAAATGCTGGCCCGTGTTGACGTTGTTCAATTGCTGCTCGGCGGCGGTCAGCCACGCCGTCCAGTCCTGGGTATCGCGGGTCGGATGCAGCAGCAGATGGTGTTGCAGATCCGCCGGTGTGGCTAACGCCGGTGGGCCTTGCAATAGCGCGGGCGAACAGACCGGTGTCAGTTGCTCATCGAACAGATGAAGGGCGGTCGATGAGTTGTCCGGTGGCGTGCCATAAATGACGGCGGCATCGAATGGCTCACGCGCAAAATCCACGCCGTGGGCCAGGGTGGTGGTCAGTTTGACCGGTACATCCGGGCGCTCTTTCTGCCATTGCAACAGGCGCGGCACCAGCCAGCGCATCACACAGCTTGGGGCCTTGATTTGCAGGGTTTCACGCTTGAGACCGATCTGCTCGGTGGCTTCGCTGATCAAGCCGAACACCTTTTCCACGCGCGGCAGCCATTCGCGACCCTCGGCCGTCAGTTCCAGACCACGGGCCTGGCGGATAAACAATTCATAACCCAGATGATCCTCAAGCCCGGCGATCTGCCGGCTCACCGCACCCTGGGTGATGTGCAACTGCTCGGCCGCCCGGGTGAAGTTGCAGCACTGCGCGGTAATCAGAAAGGTATGCAGCGCGGGCAAGGGTGGCATTCGTTTCATGGCGATCCGAGGTATGACGTGAGGACATGGCTAGTATGATTTTTTATCCATTGTTGCGGCTAGGTGTCGCCCGTTCCAATGAGGCCATCCCTGGGCTTGCCCGCGCATCATAAACACAGCGCAGGCCCGGCGTCTCAAACGAACAAGAAGGGCAATGACATGGCGACGTGTGGCGAAGTACTGGTCAAGTTACTCGAAGGTTACGGGGTCGAGCAGGTGTTCGGCATTCCCGGGGTGCATACCGTGGAGCTGTATCGCGGGCTGGCCCGTTCGAGCATCAACCATGTCACGCCACGGCATGAGCAGGGCGCCGGGTTTATGGCCGACGGCTACGCGCGAACCAGTGGCAAGCCGGGCGTGTGCTTCATCATTACCGGCCCGGGCATAACCAACATCACCACGGCGATGGGCCAGGCTTACGCCGACTCGATCCCGATGCTGGTGATCTCCAGCGTGCAGTCGCGCAGTCAGTTGGGCGGCGGTCGCGGCAAGCTCCACGAATTGCCGAACCAGAGCGCGCTGGTCGCTGGCGTCGCGGCGTTCTCCCATACCTTGATGTCGGCGGCGGAATTGCCGGTTGTGTTGGCTCGCGCCTTCGCCCTGTTCCAGGCCGGTCGTCCGCGTCCGGTGCACATTGAAATTCCGCTGGACGTGCTGGTGGAAAACGCCGATGAGCTGCTCGCCAGCATCCCGGTCAATATCGATCGCGCCGGTGCCGCTCCAGCCGCTGTGAGCCGCATGACCGAGCTGCTCGCCGGCGCACAGCGTCCGCTGATCCTCGCCGGTGGCGGTGCCATCGACGCCGCCGCCGAGCTGACTGAACTGGCCGAACTGCTCGACGCCCCTGTCGCGCTGACCATCAACGCCAAAGGCATGTTGCCGTCCAGCCATCCGCTGTTGATCGGATCGACGCAGAGTCTGGTTGCGACCCGCGCACTGGTCGCCGATGCCGACGTGGTGTTGGCGATCGGCACCGAACTGGCCGAGACCGATTACGACGTCACTTTCGCCGGCGGTTTCGAGATTCCCGGCAAGCTGCTGCGCATCGACATCGACGCCGATCAGACCGTGCGCAACTATCCGCCGCATGTGGCGCTGGTCGCCGATTCGCGCAACGCCGCACAAGCGCTGCTCAGCGCGTTGTCGCACAAGTCCTTGGCCGAGCGGCGCAACGATTGGGGGCAGGTGCGTGCTGCGCGTCTGCGCGATGATCTGGCCGCCACTTGGGATGCACCGACGCTGGCCCAGACCCGTTTCCTCGAAACCGTTCTGCACGAATTGCCGGACGCCGTGTTCGTCGGCGATTCCACGCAACCGGTGTACACCGGCAACCTCACCTTCAACCCGGAGCGCCCGCGCCGCTGGTTCAACTCATCCACCGGTTACGGCACCCTTGGCTACGCCTTGCCGGCGGCCATCGGTGCATGGCTCGGCGGCCAATCCGACAAAGGTGCGCGCCCGCCAGTGGTGTGCCTGATCGGCGACGGTGGTTTGCAATTCACCCTGCCGGAACTGGCCAGCGCCGTCGAAGCGCGCACGCCGGTGATCGTCCTGCTGTGGAATAACCAGGGTTACGAAGAGATCAAGAAGTACATGGTCAACCGCGCCATTGAACCGGTCGGTGTCGACATCTACACACCGGACTTCATCGGTGTGGCCAAGGCCCTGGGTTGCGCGGCTGAAGCGATCAGCTCGGTTGAACAACTGCGCGCTGCGCTGCGTGCCGCAACAGATCGCCAAGGCCCGACCGTGATTGAAATCGATCAGAACCACTGGATGCAGGCGGTGGCCAAATGATCAGTTTCCCTACCACACTCGATGGCCTCTACATCAACGGCCAATGGTCCGCCGGCCGCGAGCATTTGCGGGTGATCAACCCGGCCACTGAAGCGCTGCTGACCACGGTCAATGGCGGTGATGAGCTGGCGGTCGAACACGCGGTGACCGCCGCCGTCGAAGCGTTCAAGGATTGGTCGAAAACCACCGGTGCCGAGCGTGGCGCGATCCTGCGCAACATCGCCAATGGCGTGCGCAACGGTCGTGACCAACTGATGAAATTGCAGTCGAGCAACAACGGTAAACCGCAATTCGAAGCGGCCATCGACGTCGACGATGTGATCGCCACGTTCGAGTATTACGCCGAGTTGGCCGAAGGACTCGATGGCAAACAGGACAGCAATTTGCCGCTGCCCAGCGATGATTTCAGCGCACGTCTGCGCCGCGAACCCTGCGGCGTGGTCGGGCTGATCGTGCCGTGGAATTTTCCGATGGTCACCACTGCCTGGAAGCTCGCGCCAGCCCTGGCTGCCGGTTGCTGCGTGGTGCTCAAGCCGTCGGAAGTCACGCCGCTGCCGGAGCTGGAACTGGCGGCGATCATTGCCGAGTCCGGCCTGCCCAAAGGCGTGTTCAACGTGGTCTGCGGTACCGGGCTGGCGGTCGGTGCGCCGCTGTCGGCGGATCCGCGTATCGCCAAGATTTCCTTCACCGGCAGCAACGCCGTCGGTGTGCAGGTGATGCAACGGGCCGCCGAAACCGTGAAAGGCGTGAGCCTGGAGCTGGGCGGTAAATCCGCGCTGTTGGTGCTCGAAGATGCCGATCTCGATCTGGCGGTGGAGCTGGCGTGCGGTGGCGGGTTCTTCAACGCCGGGCAGATGTGTTCAGCCACCAGCCGCGTATTGGTCGCCGATGAACTGGCGGATGAGTTCCTCCTGCGTCTGAAGGCCCGTGCGGAAAAAATCCGTGTGGCCGAACCGTTTGATCCGGACGTGGAAATGGGCGCTTTGGTCAATCAGGCGCAGTACCAGCGCGTGCTGGGCCACATCGACCGTGGGTTGAGTGCCGGGGCAAAGCTGATTTGCGGCGGCAATCGTCCCGCCGATCTACCGCGCGGATATTTTTTGCAGCCGACGATCTTCACCGACGTGCCCCTCGACAGTGCGTTGTGGTGTGAAGAGATTTTCGGCCCGGTGTTGTGCGTGCGCAGTTTCAGCAGTGAAGCCGAGGCAATCGCGCTGGCCAACGACAGTCAGTTCGGTCTGGTCGCCAGTGTGGTGACGCGTAACACCGAGACCGCTGATCGGGTCGCCAACGCCCTGCAGGCGGGGCTGGTGTGGCTCAACGCGCCGCAAGTGATCTTCCCGCAAACGGCGTGGGGCGGTTACAAGCAGAGCAGCATCGGCCGCGAATTGGGCCCATGGGGGCTGGCGGCGTTTCAGGAAATCAAACACGTGATCCGGGCGCTCTGAACGCCCGAAAAAGGTGAGCGCATGCCTCGCAACGAGGCATGCGTCGGCGTCATGGCTTCAATGAGTTTTTATCGATAGTCAGGTGTTTTGCACGACCTCAGGATGAACCCGTCGGCAGCGCTCAAGCCCTTTGAAAACGGGGCTTTGAGCCGAACCGGCCGCGCGGATGCAACGGTTGCGACCAACCTCATACTTAAAAGAACAAAGGGAGTCCTTCATGGGCGAGCACGATCTGAACAGGCGTCAATTCATTAAAACCGTCGGCGTGGCGTCCGTGGCCGCAGCGGCCATGAGCATGCCCTTCATCCGGGCCAGCGCCAGCGACACGCGTTTTTCCGGCAAGACCCTGCGTTTGCTGACCTGGTCGGATGACACCGGCCTCGCCGCACTGCGCAATATTGCCGCGACCTTCGAGGCCAAGACCGGCGCCAAGGTGATCGCCGACCGCACCGGCAGCACCTCGGAAATGGTCGCCAAACTCAAGGCCGGTGGTGACCGTCCGCAATACGACATCATCACCCTGGCTGGCGTCGGCGCTGAAGGCCTGGCCGCCGCCGGGCTGCTGGAAAAACCCGACCTCAACCGCATTCCCAATCTGGTCGACGTACCGGAAAAATACCGCACGGGGGCCAACGGTCACGGCATCGGTTATCTGCTGTGGTGCAACAGTCTGGTCTATAGCACCCGCACGTTGAAAGAAGCGCCGGACAGTTACGCCGCGTTGTGGGACGCCGATCTGGCGCCTAACATTTTCCTCCCGCCACCGAACTGGACCGAGGCGATGGACCTGATCATCATCGCCGCCAAACTGGCCGGTGGTGACGAGCACAACATCGAGCCGGGCTTCAAGAAACTCGCCGAACTCAAGGACCGCGTGATCACCCTGGGCGAGAACCCTAACCAGATTGCCGAGCTGTTCCGTACCGGTTCGCTGGACATGGGCGGCCTCTACGCCCCGGCGTTTTTCCCCAAGCAGATCCGCGATCCGAACTATGGTCTGGGCGCCACGTTCGGCATGAAGGAAGGTTTCTACACCGACCTGATGCTCTCGGTGATGCCGAAGAATCGTCCGGGTGATACCGATCTGGCCTACGCCTTTATCAACCACTCTCTCGACCCGCTGGTGCAGGGCAAGATGGCCGAAGACATCTTCAACGGCCCGGTCAACGCCAAGGCGATCATCTCTGCCGAAGCGCGCAAGAGCCCGTACATCCTGACGCCGGAGCAGATTGCCGAGAAGGCGATCATGCACGACAACGCCTTCCTGGCCACCGTGCATGACCAATGGATTCGTCGCTATACGGAAATCTTTTCTTCCTGACGCCGTCCTCCCAAACACCGCAATCTCTGTGGGAGCGGGCCCTGTGGCGAGGGGATTTATCCCCGATGGGTAGCTCAGCTGCCCCAAGATCAGCAAATACGGTGCATCAAATGTCCGCATACGGTGGTTTTGCGACTGCTTCGCAGCCGGTCGGGGATAAATCCCCTCACCACAGAAGCTCGCTCCCACAGGGAAATGGTGGAGCTTGGGATATTCGCTTTCCATTGACGAGATCATTGCTATGGAACATCAATCCCTGACCCAACCGGTTGGCGCCGGCGACGTGCGTCCGGCGCGCGGTATTTCGCCGACTGCCCGGGCGTGGTTTTTCCTCACCCCGTCGATGCTGTTTCTTGGTGTGCTGATTGCCGCGAGCCTGCTGGTGCTGCGCATGAGCGTTGGCACCAAAGGCGCGGAGTGGTCGGGTTTCAGCCTGGCCAGTTACGCGCAATTGCTCGAACCCTATTACCTCAAATCCTTGCTGCTGACCCTGCGGCTGGCCCTGATCAGCGCGGTGATTGCCGTGGTGTTGGCGATCCCGGTGGCGTACACCATGTCGCGGCTGACTTCGCCCTTTCTGCGGCGGATTTTTCTCGCGGCGGTGCTGCTGCCATTACTGGTCAATCTGTTGCTGCAAAGCTACGGCTGGCTGGTGATTCTCGGCCCCGGCGGCATGTTGAACCAGGCGCTGATGGGCCTGGGTCTGATCAAGCGGCCGATCATGCTGCTGTACAACCAGAACGGTGTGTTGATGGGCCTGGTGCAGACCGCGTTTCCCCTCGCGGTGTTGCCGATTGCCAGCGCCATGCGCGGCGTCGCCCGCAGCTACGAAGAGGCCGCCGCCACCCTCGGTGCCAGCCGCTTCCAGGTGTTCCGTCAGGTGGTGTTGCCGATGAGCCTGCCGGGCATCATCACCGGCGCGACACTGGTGTTCGCCTACAACGCCAGCAGTTTTGTCGTGCCGTTACTGCTCGGTGGTCGGCGCGTGCCGATGCTCGCGGTGATGGTGCATGACCAGATCGCCCCGCTGATGAACTGGCCTGCCGCCTCCGCCGCCGGGGTGGTGCTGATCATCACCACACTGGCGATCATGACCCTGTCCGAATACATCACCGGCCGTCGTCGGCGTTTGCTGGAGGCTTCGCAATGAGTGTCCTGTTCAAGAAGCGTCAGTCGCTGTTGCCCGGCGACACCGGCAAGTTCGCCGGCATCCTTTCCGGGTTCATTCTGCTGCTGGCGGTGTTGCCGATCCTGACCATGATCGTGATGTCGTTCAGCGGTGCGTCGAACCTCGACTTCCCGCCGAGCAGCTACAGCCTGCAATGGTACAAAGTGGCCTGGCACACCTTTGTCTCGCCGGACGCCAGCGATGTGCTGAGCCTCGGCCAGGCCATGGGCACCAGCCTGCTGGTGGCGTGCCTGACCATGATCTTCGCCACGCTGATTGCGGTGCCGGCCGCTTATGCACTGACCCGTTGCGAATTCCGCGGCAAAGCCGTGGCGCTGCAACTGATGTCGCTACCGCTGGTGTTTCCGATGGTGGTGTTGGGGCTGGCGTTGCTGTTGGTGTTCGACAGCCTGCCGTTCCACATGACCACCTCGCGGCTGGTGATTGCCCACGTGATCCTGGCGTTGCCGTTTGTGGTGAAGAACTGCACCGCCGCGATGCTTTCCATCGGCAGCGAAGTCGAAGAAGCGGCGCAGATGCTCGGCGCCTCACCGTTGCGGGCGATTGTCGATGTGGTGGTGCCGTTGATGAAGTCGGGGATTCTGGCGGGCATGCTGCTGGCGTTCATCGTCTCGTTCAACGAATTCACCGTGACCTATTTCCTCTACACCATCGACGTCATGACCGTGCCGATCTGGATGTACAGCCGCACCGTGTCATCGCTCGACCCTACCGTGTTCTCGTTTGCCGTGCTGATCGTGCTGATCGACTTCGTCCTGATCTGGGCGTTGGAGAAGCTGGTGGGCGAGGGCGGCGTTTCCTTTTGATTTGAGGTGCAACATGACTGGTCTGATTCTGGAAAACGTCGAGAAATTCTACGGCTCGGCTTGCGCGGTCAAAGACGTCAATCTGCATTTGCCGGAAGGCAAACTGGTGTGTTTTCTCGGCCCTTCGGGCTGCGGCAAAACCACTTTGCTGCGGATGATCGCCGGGCTGGAAACCCTCACCAGCGGCGAGATTCGCCTGGACGGCGAAAACATCGCCCACACCCCGGCGCACCTGCGCAACTTCGGCATGGTGTTCCAGTCGCTGGCGCTGTTCCCGCACATGACTGTCGGCGAAAACATCGCTTACCCGCTGAAACTGCGCGGCGTCAGCAAGGCCGATCAGCAGGCACGGGTGGTTGAACTGCTTGAGCTGATCCAGTTGCAGGCGATGATCGACCGTCCGGTGGCCAAACTCTCCGGCGGCCAACGCCAACGCGTGGCGATTGCCCGGGCGATTGCCTCGCACCCGAAAATCCTCTTGCTCGACGAACCGCTGTCGGCGCTCGACGCCAAGCTGCGCGAATCGATGCAGGTGGAAATTCGCCAACTGCAACAACGCCTGAACATCACCACGATCATGGTCACCCACGATCAGCGCGAAGCGATGACCATGGCCGACATCGTCGTGGTGCTGGGCGAGCACAAGGTGCAGCAGGTCGGTACGCCGATTGAAATCTACCGGCATCCGGCCAACGAATTCGTCGCTGACTTCATCGGTTCGGGCAACATTTTCCCGGCCACCGCGCTGGGCGACGGCATGGTCAGTTTGCCGGGTGGTGACGCATTGCAAGTGCCGATCTGCAGCAGCATCGTGGTCGGGCAGAAGTTGAAAATGCTGATTCGTCCGGAAGACCTGCAACTGTCGCCAGCGCAGGCAACGGCGGGCAACCGGTTGCTGGGCAAAGTGACGTTTGTGCGCGATATCGGCGCGACCATCGAGACCACGGTGGAGTGTTCGGGGGTGACGTTTACGGCGTTGAGTACACCGTGTCAGGGGATCGGGTTGGGGATCGGGCATCCGGTGTCGGTGACGTTGCCGGTGGAGGCGTGTCGGGTGTTGGGGGCTTGATCCGGTTTTTTTACTGTTCATTCCGGCCTCTTCGCGAGCAGGCTCGCTCCCACAGGGGATTTGTGTCGATCACAGATTCAATGTGGGAGCGAGCCTGCTCGCGAAAGCGTCGGTCGATACAGCGCAATGTCTGGATCAGACCGACTGCCGCAACCGCGCCAGATCCCGCAATGGCGGCGCACCAAACAACCGGCTGTACTCACGGCTGAACTGCGACGGACTCTCATACCCCACCCGATACCCCGCCGCCGAAGCCTCCAGCCCTTCTGCCAGCATCAAGCGCCGCGCCTCTTGCAGGCGCAATTGCTTCTGGTACTGCAGCGGACTCATCGCCGTCATCGCCTTGAAGCGGTGATGCAATGTCGACACGCTGAGGTTCACTTCTTTGGCCAGATCATCAATGCGTAGCGGTTGTTCGAAGTTGCCGTTGAGCCATTTGATCGCTTGGCTGATGCGATGGCTCTGGCTGTTGGCAATCGCGATTTCATACAAACGATGGCCCTGCGGACTGCGCAGCAGGCGATAGAGGATCTCCCGGCGAATCAGCGGCGCGAGCATGGCGATGTCTTTTGGCGCATCGAGCAAACGCGCCAGGCGCAGCACGGCGTCGAGCATGGCGCTGTCGATTTTTTCGACGTACAAACCGCGTCCGGTCGGCCGGGTCGGCACGCCCAGGGGACCAGCGTCGGCGATGAGCGCGGTGATTTCCGCCGGGTCGATATCCAGGCGCACGGCGAGGATCGGATCTTGCGGTGAGACATTGACCACGCGCCCGCTCAACGGCATCGATACCGAGACCACCAGGTAATTCAGTGGGTCGTAATTGAAGAACTCATCGGCCAGCCGCACCTCTTTACGCCCCTGGGCCATGATGCACAGCGCCGGTTGCGCCAGTACCGGGGCGAAGTCGTGGGATCGGGTATGGCGCGACATGAACAGCGAACCGACAGCGGTGGCGTAACTACCATCGTCCGTGGTGTTACGGCGGATGATCGCCGCGAGTTCCGCGCGCTGCTTTTCCATGTCTGCGGTGGGTTCGGCTTGAAAACGATCGAATGACGTCATGCACGGCATCCTCGGCAAGGGAGGTGGAATGGAGCAGAGCATATGTTTGTGCAATCGAGAGCGGTAGACGCATTCTGCGAAATGCTTGCCTGATTCTGCACGGGGTCGCTGATGTGCCCAGGCATAGCAGGACACAGGCCGCCTAACTTGCTTGAACCTCGTATGACAGCCGTGTGACCGCAATTTACAGGTTGTTACAGGTCTTGCGTGCAGTCTCGCAGGATTGTGCAACGCGACGGCAGGAATCGACTAACGGCGTCTGGCGCGCGGCCCTTAACCTTTGATCCTGTCGCAGCCCGTCCGCTGGCTGCCACGCGACTCCCTGGGAGGGTTGAACAATGTCCAAGCAGATTCCCGTCAGTCATATGGCCTTCGTCCGAGCGCGTGCCGGGCGCTCGGCGGAACTCGGTGTACGCCTGAGCGCGCTGATCGAACCGTCTCGTGCCGCCCCAGGTTGCCTGAGCTTTGCCTTGCAGCATTCGCAGTGTGATCCCGAGTTGTGGCTGGTCTCCGGTTTCTGGAGCAATCAACAGATGATGACCGCGTACTTCAATAGTCCGTCGATGGAAATCTTCGCCGAGCTGGTGCAGGAGTTGGTGGTCAACAGTCTGGATTTCCACACTTTCAAAGAAGTCTCTGCGGCGCAGGCTCTCGGCCAGTGTTCGGCACCGGTACACAAACTCGCCGGTTGAGGGTTTAATGTTCGGCTTATTTGTCTGAGCCGGGATGTGTGACATGGCACGTAAAGAGTTCGAACACTTCGAAGCAGTCTCCGCAGTCGTCCCCGTCGAGTTGGGCGGCAACAAGGGCTATCACGCGGCAATCGCGGTCAAGGCCCTGGTCGATGGCGGTGCGCCACGCTTTCACAAACTGCTGGGTGACCAAGTGTTTCCCGGCGCCATCGCTGCCGATGAGGCCGCCATCAATGAGCTGGACCGCCTCAAGGGCGTCACTGAAGACGCCGAGCTGATCTGGTAATCAGTTATTTGACGGCACCCGGTCGCCACATTTTGAACAGGGCTTCAGGCCCCAACTGAAAATAGTCCGCCGGCCCACCGCCGCGCAGAATCGGTTCTGCCGCGGCGGTGTCGTAAATCCCATCCTTCAACAGCCACTTGGCGATATGCACGGCGACCACTTCGCCGAGGATCAGCCAGCTCGGCACCGTCTCGCCATCGGCGCGCTGCAACTGAATGATCTGGGTGACCTTGCACTCGAAGGACACCGGGCTTTCGGCGACCCGTGGCACTGAAATCACCTTTGACGCCACCGTCGTCAGTCCTGCCAATTCAAACTCGTTGACCTCAGGCGCGACCATCGCACAGCTCTGATTCATCTGCTCGGCCAGCGGGCGGGTGGCGAGGTTCCAGACGAATTCGCCAGTCTGTTCGATGTTGTTCAGGCTGTCTTTGCGCCCGACGCTGGAAAAACCAATGATCGGTGGAATGTAGTTGAAGGCGTTGAAGAAACTGTACGGCGCCAGGTTCAACTGGCCGTTGGCATCCTGTGAAGAGATCCAGCCGATAGGGCGGGGGCCGACGATGGCGTTGAACGGATCGTGGGGCAGGCCGTGGCCGTTGGCGGGTTCGTAGAAGTGGATGTCATCGGGCATGGAGGATGGTCCTGAGGCTGCGTTCTAATGACGCCATAGTGCAAGGCCGCACCGCGTATTTCCAGTCAGAAAGAGATCCCGGGCAGGAGTGAGCCTGCTCGCGATGACGTTCTTTTGTTCAGTTTTGATGTTGAATGATCCACCGCTTTCGCGAGCAGGCTCACTCCTACAGGGAATTGTGTGTATTCCAGATATTTCGCTTTCCCCAGAAATGACTAAGCCCGGCCGAGGCCGGGCTGTGCGTTTTCCAACAGCAATCAGCTCATTGAAGCGGATTGGGTACGGTCGTAGCCGTTTTCAGCAACGGTGGCGGAGCGGGTACGGTCGTAGCCGTTTTCAGCAACGGTGGCGGAGCGGGTGCGGTCGTAGCCGTTTTCAGCAACGGTGGCGGAGCGGGTGCGGTCGTAGCCGTTTTCAGCAACGGTGGCGGAACCGGTGCGGTCGTAGCCATCGGCGGCAAAGGTGTTGGCGGCCAGTACGGACAGGGTCAGGGCGAGGATCAGTTTGGTTTTCATGGTTGTTGCTCCAGATTCGTTGGCGGGTGTGTCTTGCATGGGTTCCATGCTACGCCAACTAAATTGATTAAAAATCGCAAAATAATGCTAAAAACCATCGATTAACTAGATGTTAAGGGCGACGCATTAATTGGCTTCCATCGTCAGGAGCGAACGTCGCGCAGTTAATCGATCAGGTGAGCACAGGATGCAGAGGCAGCATTAACCGGTGATTAATCGGCCATAAAACAAAAATCGCAGCCCCGACAGCCTCCTGTAGGAGCTGCCGAAGGCTGCGATCTTTTGATCTTGCGTAACTGTCAGTCAGTCACGATCCGCGAATGTTTCTGGGTGTCTTTCATGGTGATGTACACCAGCAACGACACCGCGATGCACGCGGTCACGTACCAGTAGTAACCGGTTTCCATGCCAATGCTCTTGAACCACAGCGCGATGTATTCGGCGGTGCCACCGAAGATCGAAACGGTCAGTGCGTACGGCAGGCCGACGCCCAGGGCGCGGATTTCGGTCGGGAACAGTTCGGCTTTCACCACTGCGTTGATCGAGGTGTAGCCACTGACAATGATCAGCGCCGCCATGATCAGGAAAAACGCACCCCACCAGGTCTGGATGGTGTGCAGGGTCATCAGGATCGGTACGGTGAAGATCGTCCCCAACACGCCGAAGGCGATCAGGATCGGACGACGGCCGATTTTATCGGACAGGCCACCGATGATCGGTTGCAGGCACATAAACAGGAACAGCGTGGCGGCAGAAATGGTGGTCGAGTCGGAGATGCTCATGCCGACGGTGTTCACCAGGTATTTCTGCATGTAGGTGGTGTAGGTGTAGAACGCCAGCGTACCGCCCATGGTCAGGCCGACCACGGTCAACAGTTCTTTGGGGTGACGCATCAAGGTGCGCATGGCGCTTTCCTTGGCTTTCTCTTTTTTGGTGAACGATTCGGTCTCTTCCATACCGCGACGCAGGTACAGCGCAACGACTGCGCACAGTGCTCCGATGGCGAACGGAATACGCCAGCCCCACGCATACAGCTCTTCGGTGGTGAGGAAGTTCTGCAGCACGATCAGTACGCCGAGGGCGATGAGCTGGCCGGAGATCAGCGTCACGTACTGGAAGCTGGAGAAAAAGCCGCGACGTTCCTTGGTCGCCATCTCGGACAGGTAAGTCGCCGAGGTGCCGTACTCGCCTCCGACCGACAGGCCTTGCAGCAAGCGAGCGAATACCAGAAGGATCGGCGCGCCGACACCGATGGTTTCATAACCTGGGCTCAGGGCGATGATCAACGAGCCGAAGCACATCAGGTAAACCGAGGCCATCAGCGCTTTCTTGCGTCCGACCTTATCGGCATAAAGCCCCATCAGCCAGCCGCCGATCGGGCGCATCAAAAAGCCCACGGCGAAGATCGCGGCGGTGTTCAGCAGTTGGGCGGTGGTGTCGCCTTTGGGGAAGAAGGCTTTGGCGAAGTACAGCGAGAAGGCGGCATACACGTACCAGTCGTACCACTCGACCATGTTGCCGACGGAACCGCTGAAGATCGATTTGATCCGGCTGGCGGTGGTTCTTTCTTTGGCCGGCACGGCAGCCGACCCAAGTGGCAGGGCGTTGGAGTTATCCATTGAAGGATCCTTCGTATAATTGTTTTTGTGGAGCGCGTCGAAACGCAGCCTGCGAGGGCTATAGCAGGAGCTGTGCCAACGGGGGGAGGCCCGGTTTAGAGGGGCCGGGGATATCGAGTGAGCGGAAATCCGCTTATGGCTGGATTGTGGTGAGCGGAAAATTGCTCATTCAGGCAGATGGATAATGGCTGGCTGTACCGTACCCTTCGCGAGCAGGCTCGCTCCCACAGGGGTAACGCATTCCAAATGTGAGAGCGAGCCTGCTCGCGAAAGGGCCATCAGCGAAAACGAAAAACTCAGCTGTCCGGAACAAACATCTCCCGACTCAACCCATGCCGCTGCATCTTTTCATTGAAGGTGCGACGCGGCAGTTGCAGCTCTTCAAGCACCGCTTTCACATCGCCTTTGTGCCGGGTCAGCGCTGCACGCAAGCATTGCGCTTCAAACGCCTCTTGCTGCGCCGCCAGCGACTGGCCCGGATCAATCCCCGGCGCCGGTTCATCCAGCCCCAGCACCTGGCGTTCGGCGACGTTCGCCAGTTCGCGCACATTGCCCGGCCAGTCATGGCTGAGCAGGTGACTCAACTGCGCACCCGTCAACGGTGGGAAGGTGCGGCCAAGACGCTGAGCCGCGCTCTGGGCAAAGTTTTCGAACAGTAACGGAATGTCTTCGCGACGATCACGCAGCGGCGGCAAACGCAGCTCGGCAACGTTCAAGCGATACGCCAGGTCTTCACGAAAGCGTCCGGCCCGCGCTTCGTCGAGCAGGTCGGGTTTGGTCGCCGCGACGATGCGCAAATCCACCCGAATACTCTGATTCGAACCCAGGCGTTCAAGCTTCTGCTCCTGCAACACCCGCAGCAGTTTGACCTGCTGGGCCAGCGGCATGCTTTCGATTTCATCGAGAAACAGCGTGCCGCCATCGGCATATTCCAGCTTGCCGATGCGCTTGCCAGAGGCACCGGTAAACGCGCCGCTTTCATGGCCGAACAGTTCCGCTTCGAACAGCTGCTCAGGGATCGCCGCGCAGTTCAACGCCACGAACGGCTTGTCCGCACGCGGGCCGAAATCATGCAGGCAACGGGCAACCAGTTCCTTGCCGCTGCCGGTTTCGCCACGGATCAACACGTTGACCGGTAACGTCGCCAGATCCAGCACCTGCCGGCGCAAGGTCTGCAAACCACGGGACACGCCCAGCAGCGTCGCGTCGAGTCTGGCGCGGTGGTCGGCCTGCTCGTGCAGGGCACGGTTTTCCAGAATCAGGCGGCGCTTTTCCAGTGCCCGGCGCAGGCTGCCGAGCAGGGTTTCCGGGCTGAAGGGTTTTTCCAGAAAGTCGTAGGCGCCGTCGCGCATCGCTTCGACCGCCATCGGCACATCGCCGTGACCGGTGAGCAGGATCACCGGCAGATCGGCGTCGCGGCGTTGCACTTCGGCCAGCAGCTCCAGACCACTGAGGCCGGGCATGCGCACGTCGCTGACAATCACCCCGGGAAAGTGTGCGGGCAGGGCGGCGAGGCATTCTTCGGCGCGGCTGAACAGCTGCACGTCGAAGCCCGACAGGCTTAGCCATTGCTCGACTGCATTGCGAATGCTGCTTTCGTCATCGACCACCATCACCGAGTTGAGCATCAGATGTGTGCCTCCAGATCGATTGGCAAGGTCAGGGCGAACACCGCGCCGTTCTCGCCATTTTCCACACTCAGGCGTCCACCGGATTCATGGACGATGGCGAACGACACCGCCAGCCCCAGGCCCAGCCCGTCACCCACAGGTTTAGTGGTGAAGAACGGATCGAACACCTGACCCAGATGTTCTTCGGCGATGCCGCCGCCATTGTCGCTGATGCTCAGCCGCCATAGTTGTTCATCGGCTTGCAGACGGATTTCCAGACGTTTGCACGGTTTGCCCTGCATCGCATCGAGGGCGTTGCGCAGCAGGTTGATCAGCACTTGTTCCAGGCGGATCGCGTCACCGCGTACCCACGCCGGACGCGTCAGGTGCAGCACCAGACTGACCTGTTCGTCACGCAGTCGCGCATCAAGCAGTTGCAAGGATTGATCAACCACGGTCGCCAGATCCAGACGCTCGCGCAAACCGCTGGGGCTCTTTCGCGCAAAGGTTTTCAGGTGACCGGTGAGGGCGGCCATGCGCGTGAGCATTTCGTCCACCGGTTTGAGTGCCTTGTAGGCATCATCGACGCGGCCATGGTCGAGCAGCAGGCGCAGGGTCGCCAGTTGCATGCGCTGGGCGGTCAGCGGTTGATTGATCTCGTGGGCGAGCGCGGCGGACATCTGGCCGAGTGCGGCGAGCTTGGCCGACTGCACCAGACCGTCCTGGGCGGTGCGCAGGTCGCGGGTGCGCTCCTCGACCAGTTGCTCCAGTTCTTCGCGGTTGCGTTGGCGGATTTTCGACAGCCGCCAGCGCTGATTGAGGAACAGCAGCAGAAACACCAGCGCCAGCCACACCCCGGCGGCTGCGAGGCCGGCGTTACGCAAGTCTTCGAAGGCCACTTGCGGACGGCGCAACAGGTGCAGCGTCCAGCCTTCGGCCGTCAATGGCAGCGACTCCCAGAGATAGTCCGCCGTGCCTTGCGGGCCTTCGACCCGGCGCAGATCGCTGTTGTCATCGAAGCGGCGCAGTGACAGGTGGGTCAGTGGCTGCAGAGATTGCTTGTCGTACTGGCGCGTGGTTTTGATCTCTGCCAGATCGCTGGCACTCAACGGCCGCAACGCGCGATAGCGCCAGCCAGGCTGGTTGGCGATAAAGATGATGCCGCGCGCGTCGCTGACCAGCAGCGTGTCGCTGCCCTGGCTCCATTCGCGTTCCAGTTCGGGGAATTCCAGCTTGACCACCATCGCCCCGAGGAACTGCTCGTTATCACCGAGCACCGCACTGGACAGGAAATAACCGGGAATCCCGCTGGTCACACCGACCGCGTAGAAACGTCCGGTGCCCTGGGTGCGGGTCTGGCTGAAATAAGGACGAAAACCGTAATTGTGGCCGACATAGCTGCTCGGCAGGCGCCAGTTGCTGGCGGCCACGGCAAGGCCGGTGTGATCGAGCAGTTCAAGGGTCGAGGATTGCGCCGCACCGTTGATCTTTTCCAGCTTCAGATTCAGTGCCCGTTGCTGCTCGGCATCGACAGGGCCGGCCAGCGCCGAGCGTAACTGCGGGTCCAGTGCCAGCACGGCGGGGAGGGCGCGGTAGCGGTCGATCAGGGTGTGCAACGAATTGGCGTAGAGCGCCAATTGCTGGTTGGCGCGAGCGGCGTCCTCTTCCAGCGCCTGACGTTCGGCGTGGCGGATGGCGAGCGTTGCGGCAACAGCAGCGCCGGCGATGATCAGCAGGGTATACAACGACAGACGCAAGGTACGGGAAGTCGGCAGCATGCTGGGCAAACGGATGGCAGTCGGGCGGGCACGATAGCATGCAGTCCGCGATTTGATTTGACTCAACTGAAATGACGGATCTGTTTATTTAAGTATTGATTGAAGCTTCTTCAAGTTACCGACCGTTGCGGATGTGGCATCGGCCACGCTTTGTCGAGTATCACCGGGTGCGCTGCCGAAGATCTTTGAAAACATTCGATAGGTATGTATCGAATCTCGATTGGCGGCATCGAAACTGCTGTTCACTTCAGCCAGGCCCCTCTGCAATACGTCAATCAAACCGGGGACGTGTTGATTGAGTATTTCGAATTTCCCCTGCATCTCAGGGGTCATTCCATTTCTCGCCGATTCAATTTCATAGACGATTTCGGCGGCGCCCAGCAATGTACCGAGAATTGCACCGATCTCCGCCGAAACGGGAGTTCCGTTGGCTTTCATTGCGGCGGAGGCGACCGTTGTCGATACCCCCTTGAACCCTTTGAGCATGGTGAGCTCGGTGGGGTTCGTGGCCGCCTCGAAGGTTTTCTGGAATTTTTGATATCCGTAGGAACCCAGTGACGCGGTTTTGTATTCGCCTCTTTGCACAACCCTTGCCGGATCCAGTTTTCGGGATTTAAGGACGACTGAAGTCGAGAGGCCCTGTTTGTCTGCCACATAATCCAATGCCACGCCGGTCGCAGCCTTGGCGGCAAACCCAAGGGCGATGCCAAATGCTGTACCGACGGGTCCTGCGGCTGTGCCCAATAGTCCCCCCACCGCACCGACCCCGATGCCTACGCCATAACTGATCGCCTGCTTGGCAACGAAGGTTCCGACGCGTTTGGCAGCATTGGCCGCCAGTGCGTCCCCCGATTGCAGGTTTTTAACTTGCGATTCGACTGCTCTGACGCGCAGATCGATAATCTCCAGAATCTTCAGATGCCGATTTACGGCTTGGGAAAGCTGCATATTGGTGACATATACCTGCCGGTCGGCCGAGCTTTGCGCTTTCCGGGCATCACGTTGCTGCGTGGACTCCGAGAACCACTCGCGCATTTGACCTACATTGTCGATAAACACGATAGGGTTGTTGCCGACGAATCCGTACAGGTTAAGACCATCAACCGCCCCCGCCGGGTCGGCGCTGACCCAGCGTTGCAGCCACGGCGCGTAGTACCGTGCGCCGTAGTAGTAAAGGCCGCTGACGTCCATCTCCTTGCCGGAATAGCGGATGAATCTGTAGGTGACTTCGATCACTGATCGGGCAGCCATCCACGCCGTGGCGCCGAACGGGTAATAACCTTCGTGGCTGATCAGTTGCGCTTGCCCATCCAGCTCCATGGCGCACGAACCCAAATGGTCATCGAGGCTGTAGCGCAGTTGATCGATTTCGATTCCGTCAGGTTTTTTTTGCGCCCAATGCAGGCAACGCACATTGCCGACGCCGATGGAGAGGTTGATGACGTGAAGCTCTTCGCCGTTGTCCCTGGTACGGATCTCCAGTCCCGGCAGGTAAACCACTTGATGGAAGTGATCGGCGGTGTCGGTGAAGGTTTCGTGGCGTTTCAATACCCGCATGCCCTGGCTGTAGTGGTAGTACTCGGCGTCGTGGCGGCCGTCGTCGCGGTGAATCAGGATTACGCGCTGCAGTTGGTCGCGGGCGTTCCAGTTCAGCGGTTGGCCGGCTTGTACGTTCTGCTGGTTGCCGTGGCGGTCAAACACAGTGTCGAAGACGGGATCAGGGTCGCCCGGTTTCCATCGCGCGCCGCGATTGCTCAGCGGATCAATACGCATCTCCCGGGTCTGGCAGGCGCCTTCCCTTAAGTGGCACAACTTGATCAGGTTGCCAGCAGGGTCGTATTGGTAAGTCTGGGTGTAGTTGAGGCGGTTTTTCGGGTCGGTTGGTTGCGGCTGGCCCGGAATGTCCGAGAGTGGGCCGTCGTCGTAACCGGTCGCGCTGGTCAACTGGTACAGCGAGTCATAGGTGAAGTCTCGGTGGCCGTCGACGAGCTGGTTGGCGAAGTAGATTGGCTCGAAGGCATGGTCTTCGATAAGGGTAATATTGCCGACCTGATCGTAGAAATATTCGAAGCTTTGCAGGACCGGGCCGGCGCCTTTGCGACTGGACTGCGTTCGCAGGCGACCATCGCCCGGATCGTAGGTCCATTGGCTGATCACCCCGTTTCCAGTCTTTTGCTCGATGAGCTGACCTGCGGCGTTGTACTGCGCATCGAGAAGTACCGGTTGCCAGTCACTATCCCCACTCACTCGCAGTTGTACCTGTTTCAGTTGCCCGCCGAGACCATAAAGCGATTGCTGCTGATGGCCACCGGCATCATTGTGCGTAAGCACCACCCCCAGAGGACTGAAAACCTGTCGGCTGGTGAAGGCTTCGCCATCAGGCAGGGTACGGGTTTGCGTCAATGGCTGGCCGTCGATGGCGAAGCAGTCGGTACGCAGCGTACTTGAACGGTCTTTCACTTCCAGCAACTGACCGCGCTGGTTAAATTCCGCGTCGGCGTTGGCACCGGCGTAGGTAAAAGCATCGACATTGGCTTCAGCGTTTTCTTCAATCGTCACTACGCGCAACTGATTGTCGAAGGTTGTGCACCAACGGCCCTCGCGTGCGTCCCAGCGCTGCAGCGGTTCGCCGGCCAGTCCCGGTAGACTCAGGCGCCAGCCGCTGTCGACACTGTCGGACTTGAGCACTGCGCCGCCCAGGTCATAAACCGTAGTCAGGCAAGGAACCGGCAGGCGCGGATCCCACTGCGCTACCAGCCGTCCAGCCACATCATGTTGCTGACGGCTCACCAGAGGCGTGTCTGCGGTGACGGTACGCAAGTAGCCGACCTGGCGAACAGGCAGTCCGCGGCCATCGCTGACCGAAAGCGTTGGCGTGTGCCAATGCCCTGCCGGGTTCATGCACTGAGCCGCGCGTTGTTGATCATTTCAGGCTGCCTTTTTCTGCTTGGCTTGCGCTTGTTTCTTCAGATACTGGTTGTCTGTGGTGCTGTCATCCTTGTACCAGTTCACGAGTGTCTGGGTGCTTTCGATCATGCCCAGGACAACCTGACGTTGCTGTCGCAAGGTACTACGCCGGATTGGTTGATAATTTGAAGTGTGGGTCATGTGCGTCACATTGGGGATCAGTTCAAGGGGATTCACCGTATTTTGCTTCAAGCGTCCAAACGCCCATTCCGCGCCTGCCGAGCGCTCTTCGACGGCTCTTTTCCAACTATCGAGCATGGCTTCGATTTTCTGGATCTTCACCGGTGTCAGACGCATCTTGATGTCCTCGGCTTCCTGCACTCGCGAGCCCATGCTGAGCATGGCACTGACGCCGGGAACCACTGACCCTACGACGCGGTTCAGAAAAAAGCCGGCGCCTTCCTGTATCCAGTCTGTCGGTTCGTCCGAAGTGGCGATACCTATCTCTCGATCGATGGCGTCTACACTCATAGCCGACGTTTGCGGGATCAATGGCCTTATCAGGCTTGCGCTTGGAGTGAACTGAGTGAGCGTCCCTCCCGCCGTATCGCCGCCGATATTCCCGCCAACCAGACCTTGCGAATACATCGGTTTACTCTGCAGGGTGAGGTTGGCCATGTGCGGGTTATCGGGCAGGAGAAAGTCGAAGTTTTGGCTGCCGTAATAGCCACCGACGAAACCGATGAAGGCGTTGATAGACTCCCCCACCGTGTTTTTCAGCAGTTCTGTGCCGATGTTCTGCTGTTTGGCAATGTTCATCATCAGTTCCAGCGTGGTGGCTGCATGTCCGCCGAGCACGTTAATGAATTTTGAGTAATTGACAATGTCCTGCTTTTCTTTCTGCCTGCCATCCGTATCGATGTAGGACAACGGGTTGTTGCCGACAAACCCATACAAATTCAGCCCGTCCACATCCCCTGCCGGGTCGGCGCTGATCCAGCGCTGCAGCCAGGGCGCGTAAAAGCGTGCGCCGTAGTAATACAAACCGCTGACATCCATTTCCTTGCCCGAATAGCGGACGAATTTGTAACTCACCTCAATGGCCGATGCTGTGGCCATCCACGCCGTGGCGCCGAATGGGTAATAGCCTTCGTGGCTGATCACCTGTGCGCTCTGATCCAGTTCCATGACGCAGGAACCCAGGTGATCGTCGAGGCTGTAGCGCAGCTGATTGTCGTCGATGCCGCGCGGCGGATTTTTTGCCCAATGCAGGCAGCGTGCGTTGCCGACGCTGATGACGTGCAGTTCTTCGCCGTTGTCTTTGTTGCGAATCTCCAGGCCCGGCAAGTAGCGCACCTGATGAAAGTGTTCGGCGCTATCGGTAAAGAATTCATGCCGTTTGAACACCCGTGCGCCCTGGCTGTAGCGGTAATGTTCGGCATCGTCGCGACCGCCTTCGCGGTGTATCAGGGTCACGCCTTGCAGTTCGTCGCGGGCGTTCCATTGCAGGGGCTGGCCGGGTAGCAGTGCCAGCAAGTTGCCGTGGCGGTCAAACAAGGTGTCGAACACGGGATCGGGGTCGCCCGGTTTCCAGCGCACCCCGCGATTGCTCTGTGGATCAATGCGCATCTCCCTTGTCTGGTTGGCGCCAGCGCGTACGTGGCTCAACTTGATCAGATTGCCCCCGTGGTCGTATTGGTACGTCTGGGTGTAGTTGAGGCGGTTGTTCGAGTCGGTCGGCTTCGGCAGTCCCGGGATGTCCGAGAGCGGGCCGTCGTCGTAACCGCTGGTGCTGGTCAGTCGGTACTGCGAGTCGTAGGTGAACTCGCGGTGACCATCGACCAACTGGTTGGCGAAGTAAACCGGCTCGAAGGCGTGATCCTCAATACGCAGAAGGTTGCCGACGCGGTCGTAAAAATATTCTAAGTCTTGCAGCACCGGCCCGGCGTCTTGGCGGCTGGACTGCGTGCGCAAGCGGCCATCGGCGGGGTCGTACGCCCAGTAGCTGCGCACATGGTTACCGGCCAGTTGTTCGATGATCTGTCCGCTGGCGTTGTACTGCGCATCGAGCAACGGCGTTTGCCAGTCTGGCTCGCCATTGACCAGCAGCTTCACCTGCTGAAACTGCCCGGAGCGACCGTGGAACGATTGCTGGCGATGCCCTCCGGCGTCGATCTGTTCCAGCGTTGCGCCGAGGGCATTGAAAGACCGGCGACTGGTGAACGCTGCGCCATCGTGAAAAGTGCGGGTGTCTGCCAGTGGCTGGCCGCCCAGGGCAAAGCTGTCCGTGCGCAGCGTACCGGAGCGATCTTGCTGCTCCAGCAACTGCCCGCGCAGATTGTATTGCTTGTCGGCGGTGGCATCGGCATAGGTAAAAAGATCGACGCCTGCTTCGCCGTTTTCCTCGAGCGCCACCACCCGCAACTGAGCGTCGAAAATCGTGTGCCAATGGTTGCCGCGCGCGTCCCAGCGCTCCAGCGGTTCACCCGCCAGCCCCGGCAGATTCAGGCGCCACCCGGCGTCGACACTGTCGACTTTCAGCACCTGGCCAGCCAACCCGTAAACCGTTGATAGGTTCGGCTCGGACAAGCGCGGGTCCCATTGCGCCACGCTACGTCCATTCACGTCGTGACGCTGACGGGTTATCAGCGCAGTCACGGGTTCACCGGCAACGCTGCGCAAATATTCGATCTGACGAACTGCCAGACCCCGTCCCTCACTCACCGTGAGTGAGGGCGTGCGCCAATGCACGGAGGCGTTCAACGCCGTGATGTCCGCTTCGGCGGCACCGGTTCAGCGGTGTCGTTGAAGTCTTCGCTGGCGTGGTACCACGGATGATAGGTCTCACGGGAGAAGTCGCCCTTGGCGTTGAGCAATTTGACCGCACGCCCCAACGGGTCATAGAACAGCTGATCGAAGTACCCCAGATCGTGCAGCGACTGGTCGTTGATGTAACCGTGGGCATTGGCAAAAAACGGCCGGAACTGGCGCACCGCCAAGCCTTTGTTGTTGTATTCGACACGCTCGCTGACGCGCCACCGTGGATTGGCTTGTACTTCAACGAACTTGCCGTCTTCAACGATCAGCGAGCCGTCGGTGTCCACCGCATAGGCCAGGCCGGGTTCAACCAACTGCTGGGATTGCAGCGCTCGACCAAAGCCGTCGACGCAGGCCTTGGTGATGTGGATCTGTGCCGGCACGGCGTCATCGGGGTAGCGGTCGGCGCTGAGGACGACGCTGTGTACCGGCTCGCGTCGGGTTGTTGCGATCGCCTCGAGCAAGTGCTGTTCTGTCGCCGTCAGATTGCCGATTCGCGCGAGTCGCCGGCGGGCGCTGGCACGAATATGGCCGCTGGGCAGGAGGTAACCGTTGGCGATCCATTCGCCGCTGGCGCGGTTGTCGGGCGGGATCTGCCCCATCCAGCTGAACAAGTCCTTGCGCAAGGTGCTGGCGGCTTTTTGCAGCGCCTCTTGCGGATCGTCAATCGCGGTATCCGGGCGATGGTCCTCGGGTCGGCGGTATTCGCTCAACGGTTTGAAACCGGCAGGCATCCCGTTTTCCGTACCGTGGAAACTGGTGGCCAGTGGTTGGCCGGAGGGTTCGTAAATCGCCTCCTCGACATTCTCGTTGGCATCGATGATGCGCAGCGGTTGCAGCGCGTGGTAGTCGTATTCGACCTGGGTGGTGCAACCATCCGGCAACTCGACGCGGGTGATCGCCAGCCGAAAGTCGTCGTGTTCGGCGCGGGTTACGCCATGGCTCGGGGTTTCGTGGTAGCCGTGTACCTGGTGAAACCCTTTGAGGTCGGCGTACTCGGCGTAGCCGAATGTCGATGACCATAGATTTTCTTCGGCATCGTCCGGCTCTACCTCAAACAGCAACGGCATGGCGGTGTAACCGATTTTTTTCAGTTCGACACGGATATCGAACGGCGGCGGCAGCACGTTGTAGGCGTCCAGTGCGGTCTTGTCCAACTGCGCCAATTCCAGTGGCCCGGCCAGTGCTTCGAACTCGGCGACACCGTCGTCCAGCGGCGAGCCGTCCGCCTGCACATAACGCTGCACCGACTGTGTCGTCAGGACTCGTTGAGTGTTCCAGTGCGGCGAATCCTGATGCAAAGCCAGTTGCTCGAAACACACCTCACTCGCGGACAGTCCCTCAGGCAGTGGGCCTTTTGGCAAGACCAGCGCGTTGCCACGCTGTTGCCACGGCAGGCCCAGTCGCCACTGTTGGGGATTACTGTCGAGGTTGATGTATCGCGCGCGGGTTTCGCTGATGTAGAAGGATTGCTGCGCCTCGTCATGAGCGTCGCGCCACCACTGTTGTTCATCGGGATCGCTGAACGGCGGCGTGTCCGAGTCGACAAGCCTGCGGGCGTAGCTCACGGCCAACGCATGGGTCGACAGACCGAAGTCGTTCCAGCGCAGATTGACCTCATGACGGCACAGCGGATCGTCGATAAACCGGTCGTACTGGTAGCTGATTTTTTCCAGTACCAGCGGCAGCAACACAGCTGCCGCATATGGCCCTTTGGGCCGGACTTCGCGCACCAGATAACGTAGCTCTTGCACCGCATAAGGCGTGGCAATGCCAGGCTGATCCATATCCGCATCGGCATAGGTTTCGATGCGGGTGATCGAGCCGACCAGCGCTCGGGCTATCTGGTATTCACTGTCGGCGTCATGCGGCGCGATGGGCTCATCGATTTCGTCGCCGGCGTGGTAACGGCTGAACAGTGTGGTGCCCAGTGCGACGGCTTGCGCATCCTCATTGAAATAGCTATCACGCGCCCGATCCATTGACTGCCCGGTGTGGAACCAGGTGCAGACCCGAACCGGTTCGCTGAAGCCGACGTCATCATCGCCCGTGGCGCTTTCACTATCGGTTTGCTGCAACAGTCCGAAACCGCGGAACTCGCGTTCCTGGCCGTCGTAAACCCCTTCGCACCAAGTGAAAGACTGGGTCAGGCAGTTGCCGGTGACTTCATCCAGTTGCAGTTGTTTTTTGACCACCGCCACCGGGAACGGCAAGTGCGAAACCGGCAGACGCTTGAGCTTGAGCATCCGCTGTTTTTCATCCAGCCATTCCTGGGCGGAACTGCGATACACCACACTGGCGCTGCAACCCATGTTGTTGTTGCTGGCCGTCAGCAAATAGGGTTTGGCCGCGACGAAATCGTAGCGCCAGTGCTGCGGTGCGAGGTGCGGCACCGTCAGTATCAGGCTGGCACAGCCCAAACCTTGCAGGTCGGCGAAGCTCACCTGGCACAGGCGGTCATAACGCACACCTTGCGGCCAGGGCACGATCACCGGGATCTGTTCCAGCCCGTTGCCGCCGCGGTTCAGATAGATCTCGAACACATCGGACTTCAGATAGATCAGCGCCGGTGCCCCACAGCCATCGAGGTCGGCGAGGCGTACCCGCGATGAATCGAATTGCTCGTATGTGAAGGGCAGGTCACTGATCTTGCGACCTTCACCAAACCGGCCGTGACCCAGGTTCGGCCAGCAGCGGATTTCGTCATGACGAATGCGGCACAGTTCGGGCATGTCGCTGCCCAGCAGATTGCCGAGCAGCACCAGTTCAGTGGGCGAGTCGCTGAATAATGGCAAGCGGTCATCGGGTGGTGAATGCGGCACCTCTTCGGCCCGGGCGAACCCTTGCTCTCGCTGGTTGGCGTACAGGCGCACCGAGTTCGGGCCGATCAGGGCAATCGAGCTGAGGCCGTCACCGCTGAGATCCGCCAGTTGCACCAGCGTGTGGAAAAACTCCAGCGGAAACGCGTTGAACGGCACGAAATCGGCGAAGTTGCGTTGCGCATTCAGCGTGCGAAACCCGCTGGCGCCCGGTTGTGCGGTGATCCAGTCGAGACGTCCGTCACCGGTCAGATCGGTCAGCCATTGCATTACCGGCCGATTGCGATCAGCCAGTGGAATCCTGTCCAGCGCGGTCCATGGTCCATAGCTGATTTCATCACCACCTACTTTTGCGCGTAGCGGTTCGCGGTAGTACCAGCCTTGGTCATAGCGGCAGAGAAACCCCGGCACACCTTCGCCGTAGAGGTCAACGCACTGGTAGAACCCGCCGTCTTCGACGCCCGGTTGCGTGTCTGTTGCCAGCAGGCGTGTCGGGGTTTTATTGATTTCGAAGGCTGAGTAGTCGAACTCCACCGGCGGCGTGTTTTCCACGTAACCGCTGGCATCGAAGGCTTGATAGTGGGCGGCGCTGATCTGACTGAACGCCCACTGCGTCATTCTTTGAAGGTCGTGATATTCCAGCAGCAGACGCCGAACCAGCAGAGGTTTGTCGCCCGGGGCTGTGGGGAAGTGATGAAACATCAGTACTTGCCGACAGAGCCGACGGGTGCCCACTTCAAAGCCCTGGCCATAGGTTGAAAAGGGATCCGGGCGCCGGGGCCACGGCAACAGTGTGGCGCCGTCGTAAACCGGGACTTCAGTCAGCGACGTAGTGCGCTCGCCGTAGTCGAAGATCAGCTGAAAATGCCAATCCGGTTGGGCCGCGTCCTCCGCCTCCCAGGCATACAATTTCTTGCTCGCCGTGAAGTTGCCGTAGCACACCCGCTCCAGATAGCGCTGGGCGCTGTAGTCATGGATCGGGTCGGGATCCTGATCATCGGCCTTGTACCGATAACAGATGTGTTCGCCGCGCGTGTTCATGCTTTCGCAGAGCAGCCAGGCGCCGACACGGCCCTGAGTCTGTGGGTCTTCACGGCGTGAGGCGGCTGTTTTGCCGTAGACGTGCAACGAACCATCGGCACCGTGTATCAGCCAGAAACCAGGCGTTGCGGCCTCCTTCGAAGCAGGCTCTCGTTGCCAGTATTCACGCAGGGAAAAGTCCCCCTCAACCCGCGGCCAGTAGCGCACCACACGGTGTAGGCCGATGTTCTCGCTGTCATAAGTGGATTCATGGCGGGACTTGATTGTGCCGTCGGCTTCCAGCTCCGGCATCCACACTTCGCCGTCATGGCCGATGATCTCGTCGTGTTCGGTGTAGCGCGGTACGCCCTTGTTGGTGCGCCGGCTGATCTGACTGAGGGCAAGTCCCCAGCCAATCCCGAACGGGCCATTACCGGTCTGGCTGCTGTAAGTCAGCGACAGTTGCGGATCCCAGCCACGCCCGGCGGACAGTGGCATCGGCAGCTCGAACGACGCTGCGCCGGTCGGCCCGACGGCCCCCCAACTTTTACCGATGGTGGCAATCGACGAACTCTTGGCAATGGAAGGTGTGGTGATGTTCAGTTCCTGATCGGCCATGGTCTTGTCCGTTGCGCACGCGGAGGGCGAGGGTGGACTGACGCTATCAAGAACCGGGCAGCACGTAACCTGTCAGACCTGACAGGTGCGCAAGACCGATTTGTATGCATGGGCGATGTTTTTATCGCCAAATCATTGAATAAACAAAAAGGCCGGCCCGTCGTATGACGGGCCGGCCTTTTTTTACAGCGTTAAAGCGCTTACTGCACTTCGACCGCCAGGCTTTCGCTGATCTTCTTTTGCCAGATCGCAGGACCGGTGATGTGTACCGACTCACCGTTGCTGTCCACCGCTACGGTGACCGGCATGTCCTTGACCTCAAACTCGTAGATCGCTTCCATGCCCAGTTCGGCGAATGCCAGCACCTTGGACTTCTTGATGGCCTGGGCCACCAGATAAGCGGCGCCGCCAACGGCCATCAGGTACACAGCCTTGTTGTCCTTGATCGCTTCGATTGCGGTCGGGCCGCGCTCGGACTTGCCGATCATGCCCAGCAGGCCGGTTTGCTCAAGGATCTGACGGGTGAACTTGTCCATCCGCGTAGCGGTGGTCGGGCCAGCCGGGCCAACCACTTCGTCACCGACCGGATCAACCGGGCCGACGTAGTAGATGAAGCGACCTTTCAGATCGACCGGCAGGGTTTCACCTTTGTTGAGCATCTCGACCATGCGCTTGTGCGCCGCGTCGCGACCGGTGAGCATCTTGCCGTTGAGCAGCACGGTTTCGCCCGGCTTCCAGCTCTGCACGTCTTCCGGGGTCAGCGTGTCGAGGTTAACGCGACGGGCCGACGGGCCGGCTTCCCAGACGATTTCCGGGTAGGCGTCCAGCGGTGGCGCTTCCAGCGAGGCCGGGCCGGAGCCGTCGAGCACGAAGTGCGCGTGACGGGTGGCAGCGCAGTTCGGGATCATGCACACCGGCAGCGAAGCGGCGTGGGTCGGGTAATCCATGATCTTCACGTCGAGCACGGTGGTCAGGCCACCGAGGCCCTGGGCGCCGATGCCCAACTGGTTGACCTTCTCGAACAGCTCCAGGCGCATCTCTTCAATGCGGTTCTGTGGGCCACGGGCTTTCAGCTCGTGAATGTCGATGGATTCCATCAACACTTCTTTAGCCATGACAGCGGCTTTCTCGGCGGTGCCGCCGATGCCGATGCCCAGCATGCCCGGTGGGCACCAGCCGGCGCCCATGGTCGGAACGGTCTTGAGCACCCAGTCAACGATCGAGTCGGACGGGTTGAGCATGGCCATT
>NZ_JBIUWI010000070.1:0-25796 GCF_044743385.1 Pseudomonas sp. NPDC087639
GCCATGGCCCTCAAGCCGGACGTGATCACCATGGACTACGAGATGCCAATGATGGACGGCATCACGGCAGTGCGGCACATCATGCAGCGCTGCCCGACCCCGGTGTTGATGTTCTCCTCGCTGACCCACGAAGGCGCCCGGGTAACCCTGGATGCGCTGGATGCCGGCGCGGTGGATTTCCTGCCGAAGAATTTCGAAGACATCTCCCGTAACCCGGAGAAGGTCAAGCAACTACTGTGCGAGAAGGTTCACAGCATCTCGCGCAGTAACCGTCGTTTCAGCGCTTACAGCGCGCCAGCCCCGGCCGCAGCGCCTGCACCTGCGGCAGCTCCGGCTGCGTCGAGTTACAGCAGCCACAGCACTGCTGCTCCGGCACGTCCGGCACCCGCGCCTGTTCCTGCTCGCGCATCGGCTGCCAGCGCTTCGTCGCCGGCACCGAAACGCAAGGCCTACAAACTGGTTGCCATCGGCACGTCGACTGGCGGCCCGGTTGCCCTGCAACGAGTATTGACTCAGTTGCCGGCGAACTTCCCGGCACCGATCGTGCTGATCCAGCACATGCCGGCGGCGTTCACCAAGGCTTTCGCCGAGCGTCTGGACAAGCTCTGCCGCATCAGCGTCAAGGAAGCCGAGGATGGCGACATCCTGCGTCCGGGCCTGGCGCTGCTGGCTCCGGGTGGCAAGCAGATGATGATCGACGGCCGTGGTGCGGTGAAAATCCTCCCGGGCGATGAGCGTCTGAACTACAAGCCGTGCGTGGACATTACTTTCGGTTCCGCCGCGAAATCCTACGGTGACAAAGTTCTGGCGGTCGTACTGACCGGCATGGGCGCCGACGGCCGCGAAGGCGCGCGTCTGCTCAAGCAGGGCGGTAGCTCGGTGTGGGCGCAAGATGAGGCAAGCTGCGTGATCTATGGCATGCCGATGGCCATCGTCAAAGCCGACCTCGCTGATGCGGTGTACGGTCTGGACGATATCGGCAAGCACATCGTCGAGGCCTGTATCTGATGGATGTTCTAAGCCTTATCGGCATCATCATGGCGTTCGTCGCCATCATCGGCGGCAACTACCTTGAAGGTGGTCACCTCGGTGCGCTGGCCAACGGCCCGGCGGCGCTGATCGTAGTGGGCGGCACCATCGGTGCTGCGCTGTTGCAATCACCGATGAGCGCGTTCAAACGCGCCATGCAGATCCTCGCCTGGATCTTCTTTCCGCCGCGTGTGGATCTGGCCGGCGGCATCGACCGCGTGGTCAACTGGAGTCTCACCGCACGCAAGGAAGGCCTGCTGGGTCTGGAAGGGGTGGCCGATGCCGAACCCGACAGCTACTCGCGCAAAGGTCTGCAACTGCTGGTCGACGGCGCCGAGCCGGAAGCGATCCGCAGCATCCTTGAAGTGGATTTCTACACCCAGGAAGCCCGCGACATCGAAGCGGCCAAGGTCTTTGAAAGCATGGGCGGCTACGCGCCGACCATCGGCATCATCGGCGCGGTGATGGGCCTGATCCACGTGATGGGCAACCTTGCCGACCCGACGCAGCTGGGTAGCGGCATCGCCGTGGCATTCGTCGCGACCATTTACGGCGTGGCCAGTGCCAACCTGATCCTGCTACCGGTGGCGGCCAAGTTGAAGTCAATCGCGTTGCGGCAGTCGCGTTATCGCGAAATGTTGTTGGAAGGCATTCTGTCGATCGCCGAAGGTGAAAACCCACGCTCCATCGAGTTGAAGCTTCAGGGCTTCATGGATTAAGGGAATAACCTCATGGCTCGTCGCAGACATCAGGAAGAACACGTCAACCACGAGCGCTGGCTCGTTTCCTACGCGGACTTCATTACCTTGCTGTTCGCGTTCTTCGTGGTGATGTACTCGATTTCGTCGATCAACGAAGGCAAGTACAAGGAAATTTCCGAAGCGCTGGTCGGGGTCTTCAAGGATTCCGACCGCGCGCTCAAACCGATCCCGATTGGCGACGAACGACCGAAGACCGTGACCCCGGCCAAGCCGCTGGTCAAGGACGCCGAGCAGATCGACGCCGGTATCGCTGGTGCCAGCGATCCGCTGAAAAGCATTGCCGACGATATCAGCGCGGCGTTCGGCGACCTGATCAGCTCCAACCAGATGACCGTGCGCGGCAACGAGTTGTGGGTCGAGATTGAACTCAACTCCAGCCTGTTGTTCGGCAGCGGTGACGCCATGCCGAGCGACATTGCGTTCAACATCATCGACAAGGTTGCGGCGATCCTCAAGCCGTTCGACAACCCGATCCACGTCGAAGGTTTTACCGACGATCAACCGATCCGCACCGCGCAGTACCCGACCAACTGGGAGCTGTCCTCGGCGCGCTCGGCGAGCATCGTGCGCATGCTGGCGATGCAGGGTGTGAATCCCGGCCGTCTGGCTTCGGTGGGTTACGGTGAGTTCCAGCCAGTGGCCAACAATGCCACCGCCGAAGGTCGCGGGAAAAACCGTCGTGTGGTGTTGGTGGTGTCGCGCAATCTCGATGTACGCCGCAGCCTCACAGGCACCGGAACCGCCAACGCGCAACCGGATGCCGCACTGAAGCGCGCTGGCACACAAACTGCACCGACCCCGGTCAAGACGCCGGGACGCGAGAGTGCCGTCAATTCTCCGTCGCCCGCATTAATACGCTGAGCCATGTCTCGGTCGAGCATCTCGGCCGGGAGGAAAGAAACGAATGAGAGTCTGGGCAGTCGCCAATCAAAAGGGTGGTGTTGGTAAAACCACATCTTCCATCGCTTTAGCCGGTTTGCTGGCAGAGGCGGGCAAGCGCGTGGTTGTGGTCGATCTCGACCCGCACGGCTCGATGACCAGCTATTTCGGTTACGACCCCGACAGCCTGGAACACAGCAACTACGACCTGTTTCTGCACAAGGGCACCGTGCCGCAAGGCCTGCCGGGGCAACTGTTGCTGTCGACCAGTGACGAACGCATTTCCCTGTTGCCGTCCAGCACCGCGCTGGCCACCCTCGAGCGTCAGTCGCCGGGGCAGAGTGGTCTGGGCCTGGTGATCGCCAAGAGTCTGGCGCAGCTGTGGCAGGACTTCGATTACGCCGTTATCGACAGCCCGCCGTTGCTTGGCGTGCTGATGGTCAACGCCCTCGCGGCGAGTCAGCAACTGGTGATCCCGGTGCAGACCGAACACCTGGCCGTCAAAGGCCTGGAGCGCATGGTCAACACCCTGGCGATGATCAACCGCTCGCGCAAACAGGCGCTGCCTTTCAGCATTGTGCCGACGTTGTTCGACCGCCGTACTCAGGCATCGCTGGGCACCTTGCGTGTGTTGCGCGACAAATTCCCGGACGAGATCTGGCAGGGTTACATCCCGGTCGATACTCGTCTGCGCGACGCCAGCCGCGCCGGTGTCACGCCTTCGCAATTCGACGGCAAGAGCCGTGGTGTGCTGGCTTACCGTGCGCTGCTCAAACATCTGTTGGCGCAACAACTTGTTCCGCAGGTGGCTTGAGCATGAATCGGCCGCTGAAATCGACGTCGAAGCCGCAGTTGGCGTTGCAGTCTTATCTGGACAGTTTGTTGGAGGAGATTCCCGACGAATTGCCGGCGCAGATTGCGGCACAGCCTGAGGTGATTGAAAGCGCTGAAGCGCTGGATGAATTCCAGGCTGCCGTGCTGGAAGAGCAGGCGCGTGATGCGCAGAAAGCCGCCAAACCTGTCACGCCGGTTGCCGCGCCTGCGATGGCGCCAGTTGCCAAAGCGCCGGTGGCGTTGATCGAAGAAGCCGAACCGGTTCGCGCATCGGTCTCGACATTGGCACCGCTGCTGCAAACTCAGTTGCTGAAGACCACACCGGAACCGGCAGTGGTCGAGCCTGCGCCAGTCGTGCCCGCACCCGTCGAACAGACGCTGGTGCCGCCACTGGTGGAAGTGCATCTGCCGCCGAGCAACACGCCGCCGCCGGTGGAAACCGACGGCCGTCCGGCCTGGGCCTCCGAAGCGTTCGAATGTTTGCTGTTCGACGTTGCCGGTCTGACCCTTGCCGTGCCGCTGGTGTGCCTCGGCTCGATCTATTCGCTGGCCGGTCACGAGCTGACACCGCTGTTCGGTCAGCCGGAATGGTTCCTCGGGATTCTGCCGAGCCAGGCCGGCAACCTGAAAGTGTTGGACACCGCGCGTTGGGTCATGCCGGATCGTTATCGCGATGACTTCCGTCAGGGTTTGCAGTACGTGATTTCGGTACAAGGTTACGAGTGGGGCCTGGCGGTGCATCAGGTCAGCCGTTCGTTGCGTCTTGATCCGAATGAAATCAAATGGAGAAGTCACCGGGGTCAGCGGCCATGGCTCGCCGGCACCGTGATTGAGCACATGTGTGCATTGCTGGACGTTTCCGCACTGGCCGAGTTGATCGCCAGCGGTGGGGCAAAGCACTTGGGCGGCAGCAAGCCGCTACATAAACCGACATAGCAGCCGACATAACAATCAGGCGACGGCATTGTTGAATGCCGCCACACAGAACACACACCGCTCAGTGCGGTTTTTTCGAGGGGTCAGGGTATGAGTAGTCAGGCGACGAATGCAAAAGGTTCTGAAGATCCGATCCTGCAATGGGTGACCTTCAAGCTGGACAACGAAACCTACGGCATCAACGTGATGCGCGTTCAGGAAGTGCTGCGCTACACCGAAATCGCTCCGGTGCCGGGCGCGCCAAGCTACGTGCTGGGCATCATCAACCTGCGCGGTAACGTGGTCACGGTAATCGACACCCGTCAGCGCTTCGGCCTGATGAATGCCGAGATCAGCGACAACACCCGTATCGTCATCATCGAAGCCGACAAGCAAGTGGTCGGGATCATGGTCGACAGCGTGGCGGAAGTGGTTTACCTGCGTCAGTCGGAAATCGAAACCGCACCGAACGTCGGTAACGAAGAGTCGGCCAAGTTCATTCAAGGCGTGTGCAACAAGAACAACGAACTGCTGATCCTGGTCGAACTGGACAAGATGATGAGCGAAGAAGAATGGTCGGATCTGGAGAACATCTGATTGATTCTCGAGGTTGCGGTCATTGTCCTGTTCCTCTTCTGGGCAGGCACGCTGGCGATGTTTCTGGCGTACATCAAGGCGCAGCGGGTCATCGCTGCGCAACAGGCTCAGGGCGATGCGCTGCGTGATCAGCGCATCAAGGACCTGGCCAAGCGCGTTGACGACTACCAGAATGGCAATGTGCACATGGGCGAGGCCCTGCACGAGCTGCGCGCGGTAGTCGGTCCGTTGCCGGACAAAATTGTTCAGCTGGAACAGCGCGACCCGTCGAGTCTTTCGTTCGCCCAGGCGGCGAAACTGGTGGGCATGGGCGCGAGCGTTGATGAACTGACTCAGTCCTGCGGTTTGACCCAGGCTGAGGCGGAGTTGATGCGCAAGTTGCACAAGAGCTGATTTTTGCGCTCAAGCTCAAAGCGCTATTCGCGAGCAGGCTCGCTCCCACATTCGATCGCATTCCTCCAGTAGGAGCGCGGCCAAATGTGGGAGCGAGCCTGCTCGCGAAAGCGCCTTTGAAACCTCAGTAATCATCCCCGCGATCGGTGACGTCCTTCTCGACCATCGGCGCATCCGGATCCCGTCCCTCGGGGAATTTCCCTTTCAGATTCCACGCAAACGCGATGATCTCGGCGATCGTGCGGTACAGCTCCTCGGGAATGCTGTCGCCCAACTCCATCCGCGCCAGCAAGCGCACCAATTCGGCATTCTCGTAAATCGGCACTTCGCAGTCGCGCGCGATTCGCAGGATTTCTTCGGCCAGTTCTTCGTCGCCCTTGGCGGTGAGGGTCGGGGCGTGGTTGCCGTCGTACTTGAGGGCGATGGCCTGGCGTGGAGCGGTAGTGTCATTCATGCGGTTTCGTCGACCCAGCGGTGTTCGAGGCGGGTTTGGTTGCCTTGCGGCGGGGTGCCGAGGTGGCAGTCGAGATCGCCGACATTCAAGCCGCGATCCAGCAGACGCTGACGCAGCGCGGCCAGATTGTTTTCGATCAGGTCGGCGGTGTACGGTCGTTCGGCCCACAGCTGACTCGACAGACTGCCGGCGATCAACTGCGCCTGAATCTGCATCGGCCCGAGCGGCTCCATGTCGAACGCCAGATCGACGCGCCACAGTTGTTGCTTCGGTTCGCGTTCGTCGCGGCGCTCGTCGGGTTGGGGGTCTTTCTGCGGCGCTTCTTCGCGCTGGAACTTGACCTGCAATGGCACGATGTCCTGCAAGTTGCGCATGGGGATTTCCAGTTGCCAAGTGCTGAGCAGGCGGCCGTCATCGGTGACGCCGGTCTGTTCCAGGCTCGACAGTTGATGGCTTTGCAAGCGCGATACCGCAGCGGCGGCGAGGCGCAGCAATTGCTCCAGATCGCCTTCGCCTTCCAGGCTTTGCAGCAAGCGGTCGGGCAGGGGGAAGCTGCTCGGCACGGGTTTCGCGCTGACCTGGCCGAGGGTGCCGAGTGCGTTGCGCACGAAGCTCGGCAGCGCCTGCGCCAGGGTGTTGGCGGCGATGATGGCGTTGAAACTGGTGCTGCTCGGCAGGCCCGGGGTCAGTTGTGCGATCAGCTTGAGCAGATCGGCTTTCATGTCCGGGGCCAGCGTAGGGTTTTGTCCGGTGAGCAGTTTGGCTTCGAGGAAGGCGCCGCTGTTGGCCAGCGCCAGGGCGACACCTTTGGCAGTGCTCATCTGCTGCACGTCTGGCAGGCTGGCGAGCAGTTTGTCGACCACGGCGCGCAAATCCGCCGATGTCTGATCGGTGGCTGGCGGCAGGCTTTGCAGCGCATTCAACAAACCGTTCAGCGACGCCTGGCGACTCTGCTGGCCGACCAGTTGCTGACTCACCGCCAATTGTTCCTGACGGTTGCTCAAGGGCACGAACTTGAGGGTTTGCGAATCCTGCACCAGCGCCGAGAGCAAAGTCCCGATGCGCAACGGCTGCGGGCTGTCGATCGTCAATGTGCTCCCGCTCAACGCCGTGTTGAGCAAACTGACCATCGAACGAAAAACCGTCGCTTGCCCCGGCGTCTGTGGCAATGCCTGCGACGTCACGACTTTGCCTTGCAGCAGCGTGCCCACCGGCAATTGCGCAGTATCGATGCGGGTGAGGGTGGCGACGCTGCTGGCAATCGCCTGTTGTACGGTAATCGCCAGATTACCCGCTGACGGTTGAGTGATTGCCAGACTGGTGCCTTGCGCCAGCGGTAGATTGCTGGTCGCTTGCACGGTGGTCTGGCGGCCGCTGTCCAGTGTCACCTTCAGCAACAATTGAAAGGTCTGATCTGCCTGTTTAAGCGACAACACCTCAGCCTTGGCGCTTTGTCCGGCGCCAATCAAGCCTTCGACTGGCGTCAGCAGCTTGAGCAGTTCGCCGACCTGCGGGCGAGCGGTCGCCGGGGTGGTTGGCGGGAGCGGGAGGATGTTCATTTCGCCTGTCATACGCGGACACAACCTGAGGAAATTGCACTCTTGAGAGTAAGGCACGGCATGTATAATGCCGCCCGTCTTGCGCTTCGTTCAAAAAAACATAGCAATTGTTTGACGCAGCTCTCTAGATCGAGCCGTCAATGCATCTATGCTGCATCTCTTTAACGGCCGCGCCAGAGCCGACTTGAACCGTATAAGGCCCGTGATCCCTTGACCAGTCCTGTCCTGCAAACCGTTGCCCTCGCGTGTGAGCGAGACCTGCGACTGCTCTTCGAAAATCTCGAATTGAGACTGGCCAGTGGCGATATGGTGCAGATCAGCGGTCCCAACGGCAGCGGTAAAACCAGCCTTTTGCGATTGTTGTCCGGTTTGATGCAACCGACCAGCGGCCAGGTGTTGCTCAACGGCCAGCCCTTGACCGAACAGCCCGGCGAACTGGCGCGCAACCTCTTGTGGATTGGCCATGCCGCCGGGATCAAGGATCTGCTGACCCCGGAAGAAAACCTGTCCTGGCTCTGCGCCCTGCATCAACCCGCCGAACGCGAGGCGATCTGGCAGGCACTGGCAGCCGTAGGATTGCGCGGATTCGAAGATGTTCCCTGCCACACGCTTTCCGCCGGCCAGCAACGCCGCGTGGCGCTGGCGCGGTTGTATCTGGACAGCCCGCCGCTGTGGATTCTCGATGAGCCGTTTACCGCCCTCGACAAGCAGGGCGTGGCGCAACTTGAAGAACACCTGGCCGGGCACTGTGAGCGCGGCGGCCTCGTCGTCCTGACCACCCACCACACCCTGAGCCGGATGCCGGCCGGTTATCGCGACATCGATCTGGGGAACTGGGCAGTATGAGTGTGTTCGGCCTGCTGGTTGCCCGTGAGTCCCGACTGCTGTTTCGCCGCCCGGCGGAACTGGCCAATCCGCTGATTTTCTTTGCCATCGTCATCGCTTTGTTCCCGCTGGCCGTCGGCCCGGAAACTCAAGTCTTGCAAAACCTGTCCCCGGGGTTAGTCTGGGTGGCCGCACTTTTGTCGGTCCTGCTTTCGCTGGACGGGCTGTTTCGCAGTGATTTCGAAGACGGGTCCCTGGAACAGTGGGTCCTTTCGCCGCACCCGCTGCCTCTTCTGGTCTTGGCCAAGGTGCTGGCACACTGGCTTTTTTCCGGACTGGCACTGGTGTTGCTCTCGCCCTTGCTGGCGTTGATGCTCGGTTTGCCTGCCGCTTGTCTGCCGGTGTTGCTGCTTTCGTTGCTGCTGGGGACACCGGTGCTGAGCTTGCTCGGCGCGGTGGGCGCGGCACTGACGGTCGGTTTGAAACGTGGCGGCCTGTTGCTGGCGCTGCTGATTCTGCCGTTGTACATCCCGGTGTTGATCCTTGGCAGTGGCGCCTTGCAGGCGGCGTTGCAAGGCATGCCGGCGACCGGGTATCTGCTGTGGCTTGGTAGCCTGACCGCCCTGGCGATCACCCTGACACCCTTTGCAATAGCGGCTGGCCTGAAGATCAGCGTCGGCGAATAATGAGGTCTGGTTAAAATTTAACCAGCAAAGACCCTGAGACCGCTCACACTGATGAGCGGCAACCGTGATGGAAACAGTATGAACTGGACCTGGTTTCACAAGCTCGGCTCGCCCAAGTGGTTCTACGGCATCAGCAGCAAGTTTTTGCCGTGGCTGAGCATCGCTGCGTTGCTGTTGATTGGCGTTGGCGTCGTCTGGGGCCTGGCCTTCGCGCCGCCGGACTATCAGCAAGGCAACAGCTTCCGCATCATCTATATTCACGTACCTGCCGCGATGCTCGCTCAGTCGATTTACGTGATGCTCGCGGTGTGCGGCGTGGTGGGTCTGGTTTGGAAGATGAAGCTGGCCGACGTCGCCCTGCAATGCGCCGCACCGATCGGCGCGTGGATGACCGCCGTGGCGCTGGTCACCGGGGCGATCTGGGGCAAGCCGACATGGGGCTCGTGGTGGGTATGGGATGCGCGGCTGACCTCGATGCTGATTCTGCTGTTCCTGTATTTCGGCGTGATCGCGCTGGGCAACGCCATCAGCAACCGCGACAGCGCCGCCAAGGCTTGCGCGGTGCTGGCCATCGTCGGCGTGATCAACATCCCGATCATCAAATACTCGGTGGAGTGGTGGAACACCCTGCATCAGGGCGCGACCTTCACCCTCACTGAGAAACCGGCGATGCCCGCCGAAATGTGGCTGCCGCTGCTGCTGACGGTGTTGGGCTTCTACTGTTTCTTTGGTGCCGTGTTGTTGCTGCGCATGCGCCTTGAAGTGCTCAAGCGCGAAGCCCGCGCCAGTTGGGTCAAAGAAGAAGTGCAGAGCAGTCTGGAGGCCGCGCGATGAGTTTTGCTTCATTCGGCGACTTCCTCGCCATGGGCCATCATGGCCTGTATGTCTGGTCGGCCTACGGCATCTGTCTGGCGGTGCTGATCCTTAACGTGGCGGCGCCGATCGCGGCCCGCAAGCGCTATCTGCAACAAGAGGCGCGTCGTCTGCGCCGGGAGAACGGCAAGTGAATCCGCTGCGCAAGAAACGTCTGATCATCATTCTGGCCATTCTGGTCGGGGTCGGCGCTGCCGTTGGCCTGGCCTTGAGTGCCCTGCAGCAGAACATCAACCTGTTTTACACCCCGACCCAGATCGCCAACGGCGAAGCGCCGCAGGACACGCGGATTCGTGCCGGCGGCATGGTCGAGAAGGGCTCGCTGCAACGTTCCCCGGATTCGCTGGACGTCAAATTCGTCGTCACCGACTTCAACAAAGCCGTGACCATCACCTATCGCGGCATCCTCCCGGATCTGTTCCGCGAAGGGCAGGGCATTGTCGCTCTGGGCAAAATCAACGCCGACGGCGTGGTCGTTGCCGATGAAGTACTGGCCAAGCACGACGAGAAGTACATGCCGCCGGAAGTGACCAAGGCGTTGAAAGACAGCGGCCAATCCGCTCCGACCCAAGCGAAGGAGGGTTGATTGATGACTTCCGCACTTTTTATTCCCGAGCTCGGCCATTTGGCGATGATTCTGGCGCTGTGCTTTGCGCTGGTACAGGCCGTGGTGCCGTTGGTCGGTGCCTGGCGCGGTGACCGCTTCTGGATGAGTCTGGCCCAGCCAGCCGCGTGGGGGCAGTTTGCGTTTTTGCTGTTCGCGTTCGGCTGCCTGACCTACGCGTTCATGGCTGATGACTTCTCCGTCGCCTATGTGGCGAACAACTCCAATACCGCTTTGCCATGGTTTTACAAATTCAGCGCGGTGTGGGGAGCCCACGAAGGATCGTTGCTGCTATGGGCACTGATCCTCGGCGGCTGGACGTTCGCGGTGTCGGTATTTTCCCGGCAGTTGCCGCAAGTCATGCTCGCCCGCGTCCTGGCGGTGATGGGCATGATCAGCACCGGTTTCCTGCTGTTCCTGATCCTTACGTCCAACCCGTTCAAGCGCATCCTCCCGCAAATGCCCAGCAATGGCGCGGACTTGAATCCGTTGTTGCAAGACATCGGCCTGATCGTTCACCCGCCAATGTTGTACATGGGTTACGTCGGCTTTTCGGTGGCGTTCGCGTTCGCCATCGCCGCGTTGATGGGCGGTCGTCTCGACGCGGCGTGGGCCCGTTGGTCGCGGCCTTGGACGATTGTGGCGTGGGCCTTCCTCGGTATCGGCATTACCCTCGGTTCGTGGTGGGCTTATTACGAACTCGGCTGGGGTGGCTGGTGGTTCTGGGACCCGGTGGAAAACGCCTCGTTCATGCCTTGGCTGGTCGGCACCGCATTGATTCACTCGCTGGCGGTCACCGAAAAACGTGGCGTGTTCAAGAGCTGGACGGTGTTGCTGGCGATTGCCGCGTTCTCGCTGAGCCTGCTGGGTACGTTCCTGGTGCGTTCCGGCGTGCTGACCTCGGTACACGCGTTCGCCTCCGACCCGGAGCGCGGCGTGTTCATCCTGATCTTCCTGCTGTTCGTGGTCGGTGGCTCGCTGACGTTGTTCGCGTTGCGCGCGCCTGTGGTCAAGAGTCAGGTCGGCTTCAACCTGTGGTCGCGGGAAACCCTGCTGCTGGGCAACAATCTGGTATTGGTCGTGGCCGCGTCGATGATTCTGCTCGGCACCCTGTACCCGCTGATTCTCGATGCCCTGAGCGGCGCCAAACTGTCGGTCGGCCCGCCATACTTCAACGCGTTGTTCATTCCGTTGATGGCGTTGCTGATGCTGGTGATGGCGGTGGGTGTGGTCGTGCGCTGGAAAGACACGCCGGTTAAATGGCTGGCCAGCATGCTCACTCCGGTGTTGCTGGGCAGCGTCGCATTGGCAGTGGTGGCTGGCGTCGCTTACGGTGATTTCAACTGGGCCGTTATCGCCACTTTCCTGCTCGCTGCGTGGGTGTTGCTGGCCGGTGTGCGCGACATCTTCGACAAGACTCGTCACAAAGGCCTGATCAAAGGCCTGCCGACCCTGACCCGCAGTTATTGGGGCATGCAGATCGCCCACCTCGGCATCGCCGTTTGCGCGTTGGGTGTGGTGTTGTCGAGCCAGAACAGCGCCGAACGCGACCTGCGTCTGGCGCCGGGCGAGTCGATGAACCTGGCCGGTTATCAGTTTGTATTCGAAGGCGCCAAGCACTTCGAAGGGCCTAACTTCACGTCCGACAAGGGCACCATTCGGGTGATCCGCGACGGCAAGGAAATCAGTGTGCTGCACCCGGAAAAGCGTCTGTACACCGTGCAGAACTCGGTGATGACCGAAGCCGGCATCGACGCCGGTTTCACCCGTGACCTCTACGTCGCCCTCGGCGAGCCGCTGGACAACGGCGCGTGGGCCGTGCGCGTACACGTCAAACCGTTCGTGCGCTGGATCTGGTTCGGCGGCTTGCTCACAGGTGCAGGCGGGCTGCTGGCCGCACTGGATCGGCGTTATCGGGTCAAGGTGAAATCCAAGGTGCGTGAAGCGCTGGGCATGACAGGAGCGGCTGCATGAGACGTTGGTTGATGCTGGTGCCACTGGCGATTTTCCTGCTGGTGGCGGTATTCCTTTATCGCGGTCTGTACCTCGATCCGGCGGAACTGCCGTCGGCGATGATCAACAAGCCATTTCCGGAGTTTTCGCTGCCAAACGTGCAGGGTGATAAAACCCTGACCAAAGCCGATATTCTCGGCAAGCCTGCGCTGGTCAACGTCTGGGGCACCTGGTGCATTTCCTGCCGGGTCGAGCATCCGGTGCTGAACAAGCTGGCCGAGCGCGGCGTGGTGATCTACGGGATCAACTACAAGGACGTCAACGCCGATGCCTTGAAGTGGCTGGCCGAATTCCACAATCCGTATCAGTTGGACATCCGGGACGACGAAGGCTCGCTGGGCCTGAACCTCGGCGTGTATGGCGCTCCGGAAACCTTCTTCATCGATGCCAAGGGCATCATCCGCGACAAATACGTCGGCGTGATTGACGAGCAGGTCTGGCGTGAAAAACTCGCGGCCAAGTATCAGGCGCTGGTCGATGAGGCCAAGCCATGAAGCGCTTTCTAGCCGCCGTGGTGTTGGGTTTGAGTCTGGTCGGTGTGGCTCACGCCGCCATCGACACCTACGAGTTCGCCAAAGAAGGTGATCGCGAGCGTTTTCGCGAATTGACCAAGGAACTGCGCTGCCCCAAGTGCCAGAACCAGGACATCGCCGATTCCAACGCACCGATTGCGGCTGACCTGCGCAAAGAGATTTTCCGCATGCTCGGCGAGGGCAAGGACAATCAGCAGATCATTGACTTCATGGTCGACCGCTACGGTGATTTCGTCCGCTACAAACCCGCACTCAATGCCAAGACTGCACTGCTGTGGTTCGGCCCGGCCGGGCTGCTGCTCGGTGGTTTCGTGGTGATCGCGGTGATCGTTCGCCGACGTCGCGGCCAGCGCGCCGAGACCCCGCAAGCGCTGTCCATCGAAGAGCGTCAGCGCCTCGACCAACTGTTGGATAAAAACCAAGAATGATTGATTTCTGGCTTGCCGCAGGGCTGTTGCTTCTGGTCGCCCTGAGTTTTCTGCTGATCCCTGTTCTGCGTGAACGCCGCGCCCAGCGTGAAGAGGATCGTACTGCTCTCAACGTTGCGCTGTATCAGGAACGCGTTGCCGAGTTGCAGTCGCAACAGGCCGAAGGTGTGCTGGATGCCGCGCAAATGGACAGCGGCCGCGCTGAAGCTGCGCGTGAACTGCTCGCCGATACCGAAGGTGTGGCTGCGCCGCGCGTCTCGAAGCTGGGCAAACCGTTGCCGCTGCTGGCGGCAGTGCTGGTGCCGGTCTTGGGCCTGGGTCTGTATCTGCACTTCGGCGCTGCCGACAAGGTGGAACTGACTCGCGAATTCGCCCAGGCACCGCAGTCGATGGAAGAGATGACCCAGCGTCTGGAGCGTGCCGTTGCTGCGCAACCGGATTCGGCTGAAGGCCTGTATTTCCTCGGTCGCACCTACATGGCTCAAGAGCGTCCGGCGGACGCGGCGAAGATGTTCGAACGCGCTGCCAACCTCGCCGGTCGTCAGCCGGAGCTGCTCGGCCAGTGGGCGCAGGCGCAGTATTTTGCTGACGGCAAAAAGTGGTCGGACAAAATCCAGTCCCTCACCGATGAAGCGCTGAAGGCCGATCCGAAGGAAGTCACCAGCCTCGGCCTGCTTGGCATCGCCGCGTTCGAAGGCGAGCGTTATCAGGAAGCCATCGATTACTGGAACCGTCTGCTGGCGCAATTGCCGCCTCAGGATAATTCCCGTGCCGCGTTGCAAGGCGGCATCGAGCGAGCCGCAGAACGCCTGCAAGCCAGCGGCGGCAAGATCGCCCAGGCAACAGTGCCAAAAGCAGCTTTGTTGAAAGTCAGCGTCGATCTGGCCAGCGAGCTAAAAGGCAAAGTGCAACCGGGTGACAGCGTGTTCATCTTCGCCCGCGCCACGTCCGGGCCACCGGCACCGCTGGCAGCCAAGCGCCTGACCGTGGCGGATCTGCCGGTGACCGTCGAGCTGGGCGATGCCGACGCCATGATGCCGCAGTTGAAACTGTCGAACTTTCCTGAAGTCCAACTGGTTGCGCGCATCTCCCGTGCCGGTCAGCCGACCGCAGGGGAGTGGGTCGGTCGCAGCGGCCCTCTGGCCAGCAGCACCACCGCGCTGCAAAAATTGACCATCGACAGCCCGGACAAGTAACCGGGCAACACAGGAAAGCACCGCCATGCACACCCTCGCTCGAATCACGGTTCTCACATTGGCCCTGGGCCTGAGCGCATGTGCGGTGCAACCACCGGGACGGAGCACTAACCTGCCGCCGATCCCGCCATCGCAGCCGAGCCCGACCCCGTCGACCTCACCGACACCGGGCAAGAGCATCCCCGCCAAACCGGCAAAACCCGTCCCACGCACCTCGGCCAGCTTCGCCCCACCTCCCGGCGGCAACAGTCACTGGGATCAGAAACTCGGCGTCTATGTGCTCGACGACCAGTCCAACACTTTCTACCGACAGCGCACCTACTTCCGCTGGAACAATGGCTGGAGCCGCTCCGTCAGCCCCAACGGCCCGTGGGAAGACACCGATATTCACGGCGTGCCGCCGGGGTTGGGCAAGCGGTTCGGGCAGTAATGAAAAAACGGCGATCTTCGGATTGCCGTTTTGCTGTCTTCCTGGAAAGTCTTCAAAGAATCGCACGATAGCCACTGAGCGCCTGTACTGACTGAGTCAGACCTTGACGTTGCAGAAGTTGCAGAAACTGGTCTACGTCCATTGCAGGCGTTTTTAATTGCTTTCGCTGGCGCTGGGCGGCTGCGACGACAGCTGCCGAATCAAGATGAAAAAGGTTTTCAACGAATTCGTCGGGATGCTGGGCCTCGATTCCAAAAGGCGCCAGTTGCGTATCGGGAAAGTCTTTCAGGTTGAACGTCACGATCACACTGGCACCGCAGCGAATGGCAGCGGCCAGAACATGGCGGTCATCTCTGTCAGGCAACGACAGCCCGGTGACCAGGTCTTCATAGTCAAAAACACAAGCATCTGGGATCGCACGGTCCATCAGTTCCGATGTGCGATCGAGTTGCTCGAATGTCAGGTCTGTGCGGTTCTTCAGTAGATTGCGTTTCCATTCGCAGTGAATCTCCTTTGTCCATCGCGCTCGAAACCTTCCGGAGAGTGCGAGCCACATCAGAAAGTCTCTGAGTGGGGCTGGGTACAAAACACATGCATCGTATACAGCGGTGAAAGAGGAATGCCTCACTCGTATCCTGTCCTTAGCGCCTGAGCCTGCTCCGCGAGAAGCGCCATTGCCTGCTCGCTGGCGGTGTCTCGCCGGGTTTTATAGTCCATCAGATCGGCAAAACGCACACGTCGGTGCTTGCCTGTTTTGTGGTAGGACAACTCGCCGCTTTCAAGAAGTTTTATCAGGTGCGGGCGTGAGACGTTGAGCAGGTCGGCGGCTTCTTGAGTGGTCAGTTCGGCATGAATTGGTACGACCTTGACGGCGTTGCCTTCGGCCAACGCCGCGAGAATATCTACCAGCAGACGTAAGGCTGATGTGGGCAATTCAACGCGATGGCCCTCGTTTTGCTCATCGAAAATCTGGATGTGCTGGGTCTCGAACTGAGTCGCGAGGTAAGCGGCCAAAGCACGTTGGCCCTCTATGGCAGCTTTGACTTCGCGTTCAACGGGGAGGTTGAGGGAGGGATGAATAACGATCGACATGGGTTTTCCAACATTCTGAATAGACAATGTCGGAACGTTATTCGAATTAAACGAAAATCGCAATAAACGAAACGAGTGATGGTTTTGTGCTTCATCACACTCTGTAAAACAACCGGACGTCACTCTGTGGATTTCTGTACTTGAGTAAAGATAACTCTAGAGTTATTTTTGATGGGCCGAAGCAAGGAGGCGGTTGGTGCAGAGCAGACTATTGATGAAGGAGCTGGAGGAGGCAGGCTGGACGCTGGATCGGGTCACCGGCAGTCATCACATCTTCAAGCACCGTTACAACCCATACACGATTCCCGTCCCTCACCCGAAAAAGGATTTGCCGTTGGGGACGGTCAAAAGCATCAGGAGGCGTGCGGGGTTGTACAACCCGCCAGCCAGTTATGAAGGAGATCCATAATGCAATATCCAATCTGCATCGAGTGGGGCGATGAGAACACCGCCATCGGTATTCAGATCCCCGATATTCCCGGCGCCGTGACGGCGGGGGATAGCTTTGAAGATGCCTACAAGGCTGCGGTTGAGATCGCACACATCATGCTCCAGGAGATTGCGGCGGACGGAGAGTCGATTCCGATGCCGACCTCTGCTGCGGCGCATCGCAATAATCCGGAGTTCGCCGGGATGGGCTGGGGCATGCTGGAGCTGGATATCTCGCCGTACCTGGGCAAGACCGAAAAGGTCAACGTGACACTGCCTGGCTATGTGATTCAGCGAATCGACCGCTATGTGCGCGAGCACAATGTCAAAAGCCGCTCTTCCTTTCTGGCGGATGCGGCGATGGAGAAGTTGGTTCGGTATTGAAAACATCGCGGGCCAGTTGACCCGCGATGTTTTTTACGTTTTACGCAGTCGCCAGCGACCGCCCTTGCGATGCACTCAAAAACCGCAACAACGCCAACAACGGAAAAACACTGCCGACAATCACGATCCACAACCAGCCGCCATGCTCGAACACCGCGCTGGCCACCGAGGAGCCGAAGGCGCCGCCGATGAAGATGCTGGTCATGTACAACGCATTGAGGCGACCACGACTTTTCGCGTCCAGCGAGTAGACCGCACGTTGGCCGAGCACCATGTTCATCTGCACGCAGAAGTCGAGTACTACGCCGGTCACGGCCAGGCCGATCACGCTGTAGGCCGGGTGGATGAACGCGGGCAGGAAGCTCAGGCTGGCGAACAGCATGGCCAGCAGCGAGGCGATGCGGGTGTGACCGGCGTCGGCCAGGCGTCCGCTGATCGGGGCAGCGATGGCACCGATGGCGCCGACCAGGGCGAAGATCGCGATCTCGCTTTGCGACAGGCCATGGTTGCGTGCCAACTCCAGCGGCACGGCGGTCCAGAACAGGCTGAACGTGGCAAACATGCAACCCTGATAAAACGCGCGTTGACGCAGCACCGGTTGCTGGCGCAGCAGCGTCCACAGCGAACCGATCAATTGCCCGTAGGTGGCGCTGTGATCCGGTTGGCGCTTGGGCACGGTCAACGCCAACACCACGCTGATCGCCGCCATCAACGCCGCAGCAATCATGAACATCGCCCGCCAGCCTAAGTGGTCGGCGACCACGCTCGACACCGGCCGCGCCAGCAGAATACCCAGCAGCAGTCCGCCCATGATCCCGCCAACGACGCGCCCGCGAGACTCTTCCGGCGCCAGATGCGCGGCCAGCGGAATCAGGATCTGCACCGACACCGAACTGAAACCCACCAGCAGCGAGATCAACAAAAACAGGTTGGGCTGATCAGTGAACGCCGCACCAAGCAGGCTGGCAATTGCCACCACGGTGGTGATGATCATCAACCGACGGTTTTCCAGCAGATCACCCAGCGGCACCAGGAAGAACAGACCCAGCGCGTAGCCGATCTGCGTCAGCGAGACGATGAAACTGGCCATGGTGTCGGTCAGGCCGATGTCCGGCGCGATCAGGCCGATGATCGGCTGTGCGTAGTAGATGTTGGCAACGATGGCGCCGCAGCAGAAGGCGAACAGCAGCACCATGCCTCGGGTCATTGTGTGGGTTGTGGCGGTCATAAGGTTTCTCGATCCAGCGAAAGGGAATGCGGTGAGGCTAAAGGATGGGGCGAACCAGCGGTAGAAACGTCAGATCGATATCAGTTATTCCATTGCGGAATGAGTGACGCTCGGGTGGTGTCGCCCATCGGCGAACCTTGCGTCCGACCGTTGAGCGTCGATGATACATTCACTTACATCTAGTTCGATAGCGTGCTTATTTTTGCGCCAAATACTCTCCCTCCCAGAGAGGGCTGGGGTGAGCGGATTCTGGCCACGAAAAAGGCGACCTGTTGAGGTCGCCTTTTTGTTTGCCACTTAAGCCTTACTGGCCCGAGTAGATCTGATCGAAAACCCCGCCATCATTGAAGTGCGTCTTCTGCACGGTGCGCCAGTCACCAAAGGTTTTCTCCACCGACAAAAAGTCGACTTTCGGGAATCGGTCGGTGTACTTCGCCAACACCGCCGGGTCACGCGGACGCAGGTAGTTGGCGGCAGCAATTTCCTGACCTTCCGGCGACCACAGGTATTTCAGGTACTCATCAGCCGCTGCACGCGAACCTTTCTTGTCGACGACTTTGTCGACCACCGACACCGGTGGCTCGGCTTCGGCGGAGACGCTTGGGTAGATCACTTCGAACTGGTCACGACCAAATTCGCGGGCGATCATTTCTGCTTCGTTCTCGAAGGTCACCAGCACGTCGCCGATCTGGTTGGTCATGAACGTGGTGGTCGCGGCGCGACCACCGGTATCCAGCACTGGCGCTTGCTTGAACAGCTTGCCGACGAAGTCTTTGGCCTTGTTCTCGTCACCGCCGTTTTTCAGCACGTAGCCCCAGGCCGAAAGGTAGGTGTAACGGCCGTTGCCCGAGGTTTTCGGGTTCGGCACGATCACTTGCACGCCATCCTTGAGCAGGTCCGGCCAGTCTTTCAGAGCTTTCGGGTTGCCCTTGCGCACGATAAATACGGTGGCCGAGGTGAACGGCGCGCTGTTGTTCGGCAGGCGCGTGACCCAGTTGTCAGGAACCAGTTTGCCATTGTCGGCGAGGGCATTGATGTCGGTCGCCATGTTCATGGTGATGACGTCAGCGGGCAGGCCATCGATCACCGAACGCGCTTGCTTGCTCGAACCGCCGAAGGACATCTGCACGGTGATGTTTTCGTTGTGCTCGGCTTGCCAGTGTTTCTGGAACGCAGTGTTGTAGTCCTTGTAGAAATCGCGCATCACGTCGTACGAAACGTTCAGCAGAGTCGGTGCGGCTTGAGCCACGCTGCCGAAGGCAAGACCGGCGGCGAGAAGTGAGGCGCCAAAGAGTTTTTTCACTGCGCATTCCTTGTTCTGTGGGGTGTTGTGCCAAAAATGAGGCCATTTGCCAGCGACTATAACGGGGCACGCATAGTCGCTTAAAGATTAAAAAGCTCTGTGCTTATTCCATTTTCTTGAACAGCTGATTGCCACAGCGTGAGCAAAACGCAGCGCCGTGTTCATGGCTGTTTTTCTTGCACACCGGGCAGTCGTGTTGCAGTTGTTCGCCGCGCATGGCATTGGCCAGTTCGGCGGTGAAAATCCCGGTCGGCACGGCGATGATCGAGTAACCGGTGATCATCACCAGCGACGAAATCACCTGACCCAGCGGTGTCTTCGGCACGATGTCGCCGAAGCCCACCGTGGTCAGGGTCACGATAGCCCAATAGATGCCTTTGGGAATGCTGGTGAACCCGTGTTCCGGGCCTTCGATCACGTACATCAACGTGCCGAACACCGTCACCAGGGTGCAGACGCTGACCAGAAACACCACGATCTTCTGCTTGCTGCCGCGCAGCGCCGACATCAAATAGTTGGCTTGCTTGAGGTACGGGCTGAGCTTGAGCACGCGGAAAATCCGCAGCATCCGAATAATTCGAATAATCAGCAGGTACTGCGCATCGCTGTAATACAGCGCAAGTATCCCGGGTACGATCGCCAGCAAATCCACCAGCCCATAAAAACTGAAGGCGTAACGCAGCGGCTTGGGCGAGCAATACAGACGCAGGATGTACTCACCGAGAAAGATGATCGTGAAGCCCCACTCGATGTAGGCCAGCACGTCGGCGTAGTTCTGGTGAATGCTGTCGATGCTGTCGAGCATCACGATCACCAGGCTGGCGAGGATGATCAACAGCAGGATGCCGTCGAAGCGCCGCCCGGCGAGGGTGTCGCTCTGGAAAATCATGACGTAAAGCCGTTCACGCCAACTGTTGCTGCTGTCCATGGATAACGCCCGAATCGAAGATCAGCGCAGCCTAGGTTGATTCTCCCCATGAGTGCAAGACGCGTCGTCGACCGTGGCTTTGCCGAGCATCTGAATGCCGGCATGGATCAGCCAGCAGGCGAGGATGAATGGCGCGGTCAATGTGGCCAGGCCGATGGCGGCGAACAGCGGCGTGACCAGTAGCGCCACAACAATGCCGAGCAACGGCAACCAGGGTTGTCGGCGCTGGGCACTGAAGGCGAGGGCGGCAAGTATGGCGTTGTAACTGCCGAGGCCGAGCAGTGCCGCGCTGGTTTCGTGGTGCAACAGGCTCGAACCGAGGCCGACGGCAGACGCCAGCAAAGCCCAGCCGAAAGCACGACGATCAGCGAACAGCAAACCAATGGCGATCAACGCGCCCGCCAGCGGATGACCGAGGAACATCACTTGGCCCAACCCTCTGAGTTCGGCGGCGAGCAGATTCGGCGTCGTCATCTCGATGTGAGCTGTCGGCGCGGACGGCTCGGCAAAGCACAGCAGCATCCAGCTCATGCCCACGAAGGGCGCGGTGTAGGCGGGCATCGATTGGCTGAGTCGCACGCGTTTGAGCCATTGCTGAGTGGCCATCGCACTTAAGCCGCCGGCAGCGAGGATCAGCGGCGGCAGCATGGGTGACCACGGGAAATACAGGCTCAATAGCAGACCGAGCAACACGCCGTTGTAGCTGAACAGCCCGGCCTGGCGATCAGCCTTGGCGTAGTTGCGCCGTTGCGCAGTGAGCAAGCCGGCGACCGCACCGAGCAGCGCACCGGCGAATAGCACTGGCGCTGTCAGCAGGATCGCCAGCAGACACAGCAGGCCGCACAGTGGATGGCGCTGGAGGAATATCTGACTGAAACCGTTGAGCAAAGCCTCGGCCCAGTCGGGGCAGTGGGTGTTGAAGTGGTTGGCAGGCATGTTGAAAAAATCTGGGCAGTTGGAAAATCAAAAGGTCTTGCTTACCTGTGGTGAGGGGATTTATCCCCGATGGGCTGCGAAGCGGCCCCCAATCAGTGAGTGCGGTTTTTCTGTGAAAACCGTCACACCCTTAAAAGCGGTGACTGCTGCGCAGTCATCGGGGATAAATCCCCTCGCCACAGGTTTTGTATTCACATCAAAAATGTGGGTTAGATCAGCGTTTCGATCCGCAGCGAGTTGGTAGACCCCGGCTGCCCAAACGGCACACCGGCAGTGATCAACAGCGTGTCACCGCGCTCGGCCATACCTTGCGCCTGGGCGATTTCCAGCGCCGTCGAGCAAACCTCATCGACCTGCCGCAAACGATCATTGACCACCGAGTGAATCCCCCACGCCACGCTCAAGCGGCGAGCGGTCTGCAGGTTCGGCGTCAGGTTGAGGATCGGCGCTTTCGGCCGCTCCCGCGCCGCACGTAAAGTGGAAGCGCCCGACTCGCTGTAGTTGACCAGCACCGCTACCGGCAGCACGTTGCTGATACGCCGGATCGCGCAGCTGATTGCATCGGAAACCGTCGCCTCGGCTTTTGGTCGGCTGACGTCGAGTTGCGTCTGATAGTCCGGGCCATTCTCCACCTGACGGATGATCTTGCTCATCATCTGCACGGCTTCCAGCGGGTATTCACCGGACGCGGTTTCCGCCGACAGCATCACCGCATCGGCACCTTCGGCCACCGCGTTGGCGACGTCGGTGACTTCGGCGCGGGTCGGCGCCGGGGAGAAACGCATTGATTCCAGCATCTGAGTCGCCACCACCACCGGTTTGCCGAGTTCACGGCAAGTGGTGATGATGTTTTTCTGAATCTGCGGCACGCTCTCGGCCGGCACTTCGACGCCGAGGTCACCACGGGCCACCATGATCGCGTCGCTCAGTTCGGCGATTTCGCGCAGTTGCTCGACCGCCGACGGCTTCTCGATTTTCGCCATCAGAAAGGCTTTGTCGCCGATCAATTCGCGGGCTTCGAGAATGTCCTGCGGACGCTGCACAAACGACAGTGCCACCCAATCCACACCCAACTCCAGACCGAAGCTCAGGTCGCGACGATCCTTGGCCGTCAGCGGGCTCAGTTCGAGCACCGCTTGCGGCACGTTCACGCCTTTACGGTCGGACAATTCACCGCCATTGAGCACGGTGGTGTCGATCGCGTCGGTGTATTTGGTGACCACACGCAGGCGCAGTTTGCCGTCGTCGAGCAGCAGGTCCATACCCGCTTCCAGCGCTGCGATGATCTCCGGATGCGGAAGGTTCACCCGACGTTCATCGCCCGGCGTGACATCCAGATCGAGACGAAACGCCTGACCACGATGCAACTGCACCTTGCCGTCAGCGAACTTGCCGACGCGCAGTTTTGGCCCTTGCAGGTCCATCAGAATGCCCAGCGGATAATTGAGCTGGCGCTCGACTTCGCGGATCCACTGATAGCGCTTGGCGTGGTCGGCGTGGTCGCCGTGGCTGAAGTTGAGGCGGAAGATGTTGACCCCGGCCTCGACCAGTTCGCGGATGTCGTCGATGCCGTCGACCGCAGGCCCGAGGGTGGCGAGGATTTTGACCTTTTTATCAGGCGTCATGATTTGGAGTTCTCAAGGATCAGAATGGCGCGGAAGTCGTTGACGTTGGTGCGGGTCGGCTCGGTGACGATCAGTGCATCGAGCGCTTCGAAATAGCCGTAGCCGTTGTTGTTATCCAGCTCGTCGCTGGCGCTCAAACCGAGGGCGGCGGCGCGCGCGTAGCTGTCCGGGGTCATGATTGCGCCGGCGTTGTCTTCCGAGCCGTCGATGCCGTCGGTGTCACCGGCCAACGCATAGACGCCGGGCTGGCCCTTGAGGCTGTCGGTCAGGCTGAGGAGGAATTCGGCGTTGCGTCCGCCACGGCCATTGCCGCGCACAGTCACCGTGGTTTCGCCGCCGGAGAGGATCACGCACGGCGCGGCCAGGGGCTGGCCATGGTTGATGATCTGGCGGGCGATGCCGGCGTGGACTTTCGCCACCTCGCGGGATTCACCTTCCAGGTCGCCGAGGATCAGCGTGCTGAAACCGGCCTGACGGCATTTTACCGCTGCGGCATCCAGCGATTGCTGAGGGCGGGCGATCAACTGGAAATGACTGCGGGCCAGGCTCGGGTCGCCGGGTTTGACCGTTTCCGACTCAGGGCTTTGCAGCCAGTTGCGCACTGATGCGGGGATCTCGATGCCGTAACGCTTGATGATCGCCAGCGCTTCGGCGGATGTGCTTGGGTCGGCCACGGTAGGGCCGGAGGCGATGACCGTGGCGAGGTCGCCCGGTACATCGGAAATCGCGTAGGTATAAACAGTGGCCGGCCAGCAGGCCTTGCCCAGGCGGCCGCCCTTGATCGCCGAGAGGTGCTTGCGCACGCAGTTCATCTCGCCGATGGTCGCGCCGGATTTGAGCAGGGCTTTGTTGATCGATTGCTTGTCGGCGAGTGTGATGCCTTCGGCCGGCAGGGCCAGCAGGGCGGAACCGCCGCCGGACAGCAGGAAAATCACGCGGTCGTCTTCCGTCAGGTTGCTGACCAGTTCGAGCACGCGTTTGGCCACGGCCAGGCCAGCAGCGTCAGGCACTGGATGCGCAGCTTCGACCACTTCGATTTTTTCGCACGGGGCGCCATGACCGTAACGGGTCACCACCAGACCGGATACTTCACCCTGCCAGCAGCGCTCGACTACTTGCGCCATGGCGGCAGCGGCTTTGCCGGCGCCGATGACGATCACCCGACCGGTGCGATCGGCAGGCAGATGGGCTTCGAGGACTTGCTGCGGATGGGCCGCGTCAATGGCTGTGGCAAACAGCTCGCGCAGCAGTTGTTGCGGATCGACCGACATGGCGGGCTCCCGGAATTCTTGTTATTCGAAAGGGCAACTCGGAACCCTTGTGGGAGCGAGCCTGCTCGCGAAGGCGGTGTGTCAGCCAACATGGATGTTGAATGTGCAACCGTTTTCGCGAGCAGGCTCGCTCCCACAGGGTTTTGTGCAGGCTTTATTTTTTGTCGCGAATCGAGAAGTTGGCCATGTGCTCCAGACCTTTGATCAGCGCCGAGTGGTCCCAGTTGCTGCCACCGATGGCCGCGCAGGTGCTGAACACTTGCTGGGCGTTGGCGGTGTTTGGCAGGTTGATGTTCAGCTCCTTGGCGCCTTGCAGGGCCAGGTTCAGGTCCTTCTGGTGCAGGCTGATGCGGAAGCCCGGATCGAAGGTGCCTTTGATCATGCGCTCGCCGTGTACTTCGAGGATCTTCGAGGAGGCGAAACCACCCATCAGCGCTTCACGCACCTTGGCCGGATCAGCACCGTTTTTGGAGGCGAACAGCAGGGCTTCAGCGACTGCCTGAATGTTCAGCGCAACGATGATCTGGTTCGCCACTTTCGCGGTCTGGCCGTCGCCATTGCCGCCGACCAGCGTGATGTTTTTGCCCATGGCCTGGAACAGCGGCAGCGCGCGTTCGAAGGCATCGGTATCGCCACCGACCATGATGCTCAGGGTCGCGGCTTTGGCGCCGACTTCACCGCCGGACACCGGCGCGTCGAGGTACTGCGCGCCTTTCTCGTTGATCTTGGCGGCGAACGCTTTGGTGGCGGTCGGTGAGATCGAACTCATGTCGATCACGACTTTGCCTTTGCCGATACCTGCCGCAACGCCGTCGGCGCGGAACAGCACGTCATCGACCTGCGGGGTGTCCGGAACCATGACGATGATGAATTCGGCTTCCTGCGCGACTTCGCGCGGGTTGGCCAAAGCGACGGCGCCAGCGGCAACCAGGTCGGCCGGGGCCGCGTCGTGGTGCGCCGACAGGAACAGGCTGTGACCGGCTTTCTGCAGGTTTGCCGCCATTGGGTGGCCCATGATGCCGGTGCCGATAAATCCGATTTTAGCCATGAGAAAATCCTCTTGTTTTTGTCTTGCCCCCGGTTTGGAACCGATGAGCTTTTGTGGCGAGGGGATTCATCCCCGATGGGCAGCAAAGCTGCCCCAGTTTTTAGCGTGAGTCAGTACGATCCGGGGTGTCGGTTTTACGACTGCTGCGCAGCCGGTCGGGGATAAATCCCCTCACCACAGGGGATCTGGTTTCAAGTCCAGATCAAGGTTCAACACTCGAACTCAGATTGCGTTATGGGTTTTCAGCCAGCCGAGGCCCGCTTCAGTGGTGGTCAACGGCTTGTACTCGCAACCGACCCAACCCTGATAACCGATGCGGTCGAGGTGTTCGAACAGGAAGCGGTAGTTGATCTCACCGGTGCCTGGTTCGTTGCGCCCCGGGTTGTCCGCGAGCTGCACATGGTTGATCTCGCCCAGGTGCGATTGCAGGGTGCGGGCCAGATCGCCTTCCATGATTTGCATGTGATAGATGTCGTATTGCAGGAACAGATTGGCGCTGCCCACCTGCTCGCGAATCGACAGGGCGGGCGCCGGGTGGGTCAG
>NZ_JBIUWI010000070.1:25806-28106 GCF_044743385.1 Pseudomonas sp. NPDC087639
AGGTAGAAACCCGGGATGTCGCGGGTGTTGATCGCTTCCATCACCAGTTTGATGCCGACGGCTTGCAGCTTGTCGGCGGCGTATTTGAGGTTGGCGACGAAGGTCTTTTCCACGGTGGCATCGTCGATACCTTGCGGACGAATACCGGCCAGGCAGTTGACCTGGGTGTTGCCCAGCACTTGTGCGTAGGCAATCGCCAGATCGACACCGGCGCGAAACTCTTCAACCCGATCCGGCAAGCAGGCAATTCCGCGCTCGCCCTTGGCCCAGTCACCGGCCGGCAGGTTGAACAGCACTTGGGTCAGACCGTTGGCGTCGAGCCTGGCTTTGATTTCGGCGGAGCTGAAGTCGTACGGGAACAGATATTCCACGCCACTGAAACCGGCCTTGGCGGCGGCGTCGAAACGGGCAAGGAAATCCTGTTCGGTGAACAGCATGGACAGGTTGGCTGCGAAACGCGGCATGGTGGTCTCCCGTTGTAGGTTCTCGTGTAACAGGTATGACGCAATTGGTCGGATGAAACGCGATCAGTCCCCTCTCCTGGGGGAGAGGGTTAGGGTGAGGGGGAATCCTGAGTCTGATCCCGATTTTGCGAGCACCGCAAAACCTTTCCCTCACCCCAGCCCTCTCCCGGGGGGAGAGGGAGCTAATTACGTTCAATCAAGCAGCGAAATCGCCGTTGGCGCATCGTTGCCGACCAGCGCCAGGTCTTCGAACTCGTTGACGGCGTTGATCTCGGTCCCCATGGAGATGTTGGTCACACGCTCCAGAATGATCTCGACGATCACCGGCACTTTGAACTCTTCGATCATCTGTTCGGCCTTGCGCAGGGCAGGGGCGATTTCCGACGGTTCGAACACACGCAGTGCCTTGCAGCCGAGGCCTTCGGCAACTGCGACGTGGTCAACCCCGTAACCGTTGAGTTCCGGCGCGTTCAGGTTATCGAAGGACAACTGCACGCAGTAGTCCATTTCGAACCCGCGCTGGGCCTGACGAATCAGCCCCAGGTACGAGTTGTTAACCACGACGTGGATGTAAGGCAGTTTGAACTGAGCGCCGACCGCCAGTTCTTCGATCATGAACTGGAAATCATAGTCCCCCGACAGGGCCACGACTTTGCGGCTCGGATCGGCCTTGACCACGCCCAGCGCTGCCGGAATGGTCCAGCCCAGAGGGCCTGCCTGACCGCAGTTGATCCAGTGACGCGGTTTGTAAACGTGCAGGAACTGCGCGCCGGCAATCTGCGACAGACCAATGGTGCTGACGTAGCAGGTGTCTTTGCCGAATACTTGGTTCATCTCTTCATACACGCGCTGCGGTTTGACCGGCACGTTGTCGAAGTGGGTCTTGCGGTGCAGGCTGGCTTTGCGTTGCTGGCAATCCTGCAACCAGGCACTGCGATTTTTCAGCTTGCCGGCGGCTTGCCACTCGCGAGCCACTTCGATGAACACGGTCAGCGCGGCAGCGGCGTCAGACACGATGCCCAGGTCCGGCGTGAATACACGGCCGATCTGTGTGCCTTCGATATCGACGTGAATGAACTTGCGACCTTCGGTGTATACGTCCACCGAACCGGTGTGACGGTTGGCCCAGCGGTTGCCGATACCCAGCACCACGTCGGATTTGAGCATCGTCGCGTTGCCGTAGCGATGCGAAGTCTGCAGGCCGACCATGCCGACCATCAACGGGTGATCGTCCGGGATGGTGCCCCAGCCCATCAGGGTCGGGATGACCGGGATGCCGGTGAGTTCGGCGAACTCGACCAGCAGGTCGCTGGCGTCGGCGTTGATGATGCCGCCACCGGCCACCAGCAATGGACGCTCGGCCTGATCAAGCAAGGCCAAAGCCTTCTCGACTTGAACGCGGGTAGCGGTCGGTTTGGCCAGCGGCAATGGCTGGTAGGCGTCGATATCGAATTCGATTTCGGCCATCTGCACGTCGAACGGCAGATCGATCAGCACAGGGCCTGGACGGCCGGAGCGCATCTCGAAGAATGCTTTCTGGAACGCGTAAGGCACCTGGCCCGGCTCCAGAACAGTGGTCGCCCACTTGGTGACTGGCTTGACGATGCTGGTGATGTCGACCGCCTGGAAGTCTTCCTTGTGCATACGGGCGCGGGGTGCCTGGCCGGTAATGCAAAGGATTGGAATCGAGTCGGCCGAGGCGCTGTAGAGCCCGGTGACCATATCGGTACCGGCAGGGCCGGAAGTCCCGATGCACACGCCGATGTTGCCGGCCTTGGTGCGGGTGTAGCCCTCGGCCATGTGCGAGGCGCCTTCAACGTGGCGAGCGAGGACGTG
>NZ_JBIUWI010000071.1:0-27919 GCF_044743385.1 Pseudomonas sp. NPDC087639
ACTATCGCCAGCTAGGCCGTACCGACCTGAACGTGAGTGCAATCTGCCTCGGCACCATGACTTGGGGCGAGCAAAACACTGAAGCTGAAGCCTTCGCACAGATTGAACGGGCCAAAGAGGCCGGGATCAATTTCATCGACACCGCCGAGATGTACCCGGTGCCGCCGAAAGCCGAAACCTACGCCACCACCGAGCGCTACATCGGCAATTACTTCAAAAGTCGGGGCGATCGTGCCGACTGGATCCTGGCCAGCAAGATCGCCGGCCCGGGCAACACCATCGACTACATCCGCGACAAAAATCTGCGCCACAACCGCCAGCACATAACTGAAGCGGTGGATGCCAGCCTGAAACGCCTGCAAACCGATTACATCGACCTTTACCAGTTGCACTGGCCTGAGCGCAGCACCAACTTTTTCGGACAGCTGGGCTACAAACACAAGATCGAAGCCAACCTGACCCCGCTCGAAGACACCCTTGAAGCGCTCGACGAGCAGGTGAAGGCCGGCAAGATCCGCCACATCGGTCTGTCCAACGAAACGCCGTGGGGCACCATGCGTTTCCTCGCTCTGGCCGAAGCCCGTGGCTGGCCGCGCGCTGTGTCGATCCAGAACCCTTACAACCTGCTCAACCGCAGCTTCGAAGTCGGCCTGGCCGAAATCGCCATCCGCGAACAGTGCGGCCTGCTCGCCTATTCGCCGTTGGCGTTCGGTTTCCTGTCGGGCAAGTACGAAGGTGGCGCCCGCCCGCCAAAAGGTCGCCTGAGCCTCTACAGCCGCTTCAGCCGCTACTTCAATCCACAATCGGAAGCTGCCTGCAGCCGTTACGTTGCATTGGCCCGTGAACACGGTTTGGATCCGGCGCAAATGGCCCTGGCGTTCGTGACCCAGCAACCGTTCGTCACCAGCAACATCATTGGTGCAACCACTCTTGAGCAACTGGACAGCAACATTGCCAGTTTCGATCTGAAACTTTCCGATGAAGTGCTGGCAGGGATCGAGGCGATTCACAAGGATCATCCAAATCCTGCGCCATAAGTAAAAAAGAGTGATCATTCCCACCCAGCGTGTGGGAATGCATTCCTGACGCTCCGTGTCGCGCTCAAAGCGGAACGCGGAGCGTCCCCGGCGGCATTCCCACGCAGAGCTTGGGAACGCTCATCAAAGCGATCGCGCAATGATCTCCTTCATGATTTCATTGGTGCCGGCATAAATCCGTTGCACTCGCGCATCAGCCCAAGCCCGGGCCACCGGGTATTCCCACATGAAGCCGTAACCGCCATGTAACTGCACGCATTCGTCGAGTACCTTGCACTGCAAGTCCGTGCCCCAATACTTGGCCATCGCCGCCGTCGGCACGTCGAGCTTGCCTTGCAGATGCAACTCCAGGCATCGGTCGACGAACACCCGACCGATCTGAATCTCGGTGGCCATCTCCGCCAGTTTGAAGCGGGTGTTCTGGAAGTCGGCAATCGCCTTGCCGAACGCCTTGCGATCGCGGGTGTAATCGAGTGTCCATTGCAGCGCAGCTTCCGCCGAGGCCAGACCACCAATCGCCACTGTCAGACGCTCCTGCGGCAGTTCCTGCATCAAATAGGCAAACCCCGCCCCGGCCTGACCCAACAGGTTTTCTTTCGGCACGCGTACGTCCTGAAAGAACAATTCCGACGTGTCCTGCGCCTTCATTCCGACCTTTTCCAGACGCTTGCCCTTGTCGAAGCCTGGCGTGTTCGCCTCGACCAGAAACAGGCTGGTGCCCTTCGCTCCAGCCTTAGGATCAGTCTTGGCGACGACGATCACCAGGTCAGCCAGAAAGCCGTTGGTGATGAAGGTTTTCGAGCCGTTGATCACGTACTCATCGCCGTCCAGCGCAGCAGTAGTCTTGACGCCTTGCAGGTCGGAACCGGCGCCCGGCTCGGTCATGGCAATCGCCGTGACCATCTCGCCCGAGACCAGTTTCGGCAGGTATTTGTGCTTCAGCGCTTCGCTGCCGTAATGCAGGATGTAAGGCGCCACGATGTCCGAATGCAGCGAGAAACCGATACCGGTCAGGCCTAGTCGACCGACCTCCTCGATCACTACGGTGCTGTAAAGAAAGTCCGCCCCCAACCCGCCGTATTCTTCCGGCAGATGCGAGCACAGCATCCCTGCCTCCCCTGCCTTGTTCCACAGTTTGCGGTCGATATAGCCTTGTTTCTCCCATTGCGCATGAAACGGCACCGCCTCTTTTTCGAGGAAGGTTCGTACGCTGTCGCGGAACAATTCGTGCTCGGGGCTGAACAAGGTTCTGGGGATCATGCGGCACCTTTCTTTCTTGTAGGAGGGATATGACCTTCAGAGACTATGCCTCCCCTCCGATACAGGACACTGGACACATCCGACAAAAAATAAGACGATCCAGCCGTCTGGTGACCACTTTCCCTTATAAAAACAAAACAAAAGTTGAATTATGTCTAAGCAAGTCTCCACGCCCTTGCGGCGCGTCAGCATCCTGGCGATCGACCGGGTTTTCGCATCCACTCTCATGCAGGCCAAGGATTTTTTCCATCTGGCCAGCCTGCGTTACGGTAAACAACTGGGCCACGGCCTGACTCCGGCGTTCGAAACACGCCTGGTTAGCCCCGACGGCAAACCGGTGAACAGTTTCAGCGACGTGGTCATGCCGGTCGACGGCGGCCTGGAAAATGCCGACGTCATTATCCTTCCGGCGTTCTGGGACGATTTCGATACGCTTTGCAGCCGTTATCCACAGGTCCTGCCGTGGCTGCGCGAGCAACATGCGCGCGGCGCGGTACTGTGCGGCGAAGCCACCGGAGTGTTCTGGCTGGCCGAGGCCGGTCTGCTCAACGGCAAGGAAGCGACCACCTACTGGCGCTTCTTCAATGCGTTTGCCGAGCGTTTCCCACGGGTGTTCCTCAATCAGGACAAACACCTGACCGACGCCGACAACCTCTACTGCGCCGGCGGCACCACATCGGCCTGCGACCTCTACATCTACTTGATAGAGCGCTTCTGCGGGGCCAACGTCGCACAGGCTGTGGCCCGCGACATCCTCTACGAAGTGCAGCGCAGTTATTCGCCGGGGCGCATCGGTTTTGGCGGACAGAAGCTGCATCAGGACGTGATCATCCTGCAGATCCAGCACTGGCTCGAAGAGCATTTTGCCGACAAGTTCCGTTTCGAAGACGTTGCCCGCGAACACGGCATGAGCATTCGCAATTTCATGCGCCGCTTCCAGACCGCCACGGGCGACAAACCGCTGCATTACCTGCAACGGCTGCGCATCGAGACGGCCAAGGGCTTGCTGTCGGGCAGTCGCAAGAGCATCAAGACCATCAGCTATGAAGTCGGATACGACGATGCGAGTTTCTTTGCGCGACTGTTCCGCCAGCACACCGAATTGTCACCGAACCAGTATCGGCAGCAGTTTCAGCAGGCGGCGTAAAGGCCTGCGATCTTTTGATCTTCAGCGCACAAAAAAGGGCCTGCAATTGCAGGCCCTTTTTTTTGGCGAATCCGTTTAAGGCTTGTGCGCCCGGGACAGGAATTCGTGCGATTGCATCTCCAGCAAACGGCTCAGCGTACGCTGGAACTCGAAGTTCAGACGTCCGCCGGTGTACAGATCCTTCAACTCGACTTCCGCAGAAATGATCAGCTTCACGTTGCGGTCGTAGAACTCGTCGACCATGTTGATGAAGCGACGAGCGATGTCGTCGGTGGTGACGCTCATCTGCTCGACACCGCTGAGCAGCACGGCGTGGAAGATCTTGCCCAGTTCGATGTAGTCGTTCTGGCTACGCGGGCCGTCGCACAGTTCGCGGAAGTCGAACCAGGCCACGTCGTCACAGGTACGCAGCGCGCGAATTTCACGGTTCTCGATGATCAACACATCGTTTTCCACCGCCGCCGTGCATTCCGGTGTCAGTGCCTTGAAGCTCTTGCGCAGGCTTTCGTGAGCGGCTTCGTCGAGCGGATAGTGGAACAGCTCCGCCTGTTCGAGGTGACGCAGACGGTAGTCGACGCCGCTGTCGACGTTGACGATCTCGGTGTTCTGCTTGATCAGCGCGATGGCTGGCAGGAAGCGCGCACGTTGCAGGCCGTCCTTGTACAGGCCGTCCGGAACGATGTTCGACGTTGCGACCAGGGTTACGCCGTTCTTGAACAGCTCTTCCATCAGCGTGCCGAGAATCATGGCGTCGGTGATGTCGGAAACGAAGAACTCATCGAAGCAGATAACCCGCGATTCCGCCGCAAAACGCTTGGCGATGAGGGTCAGCGGGTTTTTCTCGCCGCCGAGGGTTTTCATCTCTTCGTGCACACGCTTCATGAAGCGGTGGAAGTGCGTGCGGGTCTTTTCCTTGAACGGCAGCGCTTCGAAGAAGGTGTCGACCAGGTAAGTCTTGCCGCGACCCACGCCGCCCCAGAAATACAGACCCTTGACCGGCGTCTGATCCTTTTTGCCAAACAGTTTGCTCAACAGGCCGGGCTTGTTCTGATCGGCGGCGATCAGATCCTCGTACAGGCGCTGCAAATGACGCACAGCAGTTTCCTGCGCGGCGTCATGGAAGAAGTCCGGGCGTTTCAGATCAGCTTGGTATCGTTCTAGGGGCGTCATAATTCGTTAGCAAGGCAACAAAAACGGGCCGTCACTGTAGCGACGGCCCGTGGGAATGGCAATCAGCCCTTGGTCGGGCCGCGCCGCTGATTATTCCTGAACCGGTTTCAGCGCGATGCGCAGGGCCTCGATGGCCGCGTCCCGTGCTGCACTGTCGGCGAACGCCGGGCTGTCGCCGACACACTGGCCTTCCAGCCACACGCTGAAGCTCAGGTCTTCGCTGCGCACGTCCAGTGCTTGACCGGATTGCAATTGCTTGGTCACCTGCCCTGCCGCTTTGCCATCAGCGAAGTTGCGCGACAGCAGCAGTTGCTCGCCATCAGCCGCCAGCAGACGGAAGCGGAAACTGCCGTCGTCTTCACGGAAACTGACGAAACGCGCGGCTTTCGCGGCTTTCTTCTTGGTGGTCGCAGCCACTTGAACTTGGTTGACGAACGAACGCAGACCAACCGCTTCACGCAACTCGTTGAGGAACGGCGTCGCCACGGCACGGGCCTTTTTGGCGCCGATCTGGAGGATGTCTTCCAGATCCGCCGGACGCTCGATCAATTGGTGATAACGCTCGCGAGACTCGCCGAGTTCGTTGTCGAGCAACTGGAACAGGCGATTCTTCGCCTCACCCCAACCCAGACCGCCCAGCAGTTCGCTGCGGAATTCGTCCGACTGCGCCGGCGTCGAGAACGCCTGGAACAGGGTGAACAGGTGCGAGTTGTCCGGATCCTTGGCTTCGCCCGGCGCTTTCGAGTCAGTGACGATCCGTGAGATCGCGTCTTTCATCTCTTTGGCGCTGGAGAACAACGGGATGGTGTTGTCGTAGCTCTTCGACATCTTGCGACCGTCCAGGCCCGGCAACGTCGCCACGCTTTCTTCGATCAGCGCTTCGGGCATGGTGAAGAACTCTTTGCCCTGGCCGAACAGGTGGTTGAAGCGCTGGCCGATATCACGGGCCATTTCCACGTGCTGGATCTGATCGCGACCGACCGGCACCTTGTGCGCGTTGAACATCAGGATGTCCGCCGCCATCAGCACCGGGTAGCTATAGAGGCCCATGGTGATGCCGGCATCCGGGTCTTCGCCGGTCTCGACGTTTTTATCCACCGAAGCCTTGTAGGCGTGAGCGCGGTTGAGCAGGCCCTTGGCGGCGACGCAGGTCAGCAGCCAGGTCAGCTCGGGGATTTCCGGAATATCGGACTGGCGGTAGAAGGTCACGCGGTCGACATCCAGACCACCGGCCAGCCAGGTCGCGGCGATTTCCAGACGCGAGCGCTGAATGCGCAGCGGGTCATCGCATTTGATCAGGGCGTGGTAGTCGGCCAGGAAGTAGAACGAATCGGCATTGCTGTCGCGGCTGGCGAGGATCGCCGGGCGGATGGCGCCGGCGTAGTTGCCCAGGTGCGGCGTGCCGGTGGTGGTGATGCCGGTGAGGATGCGGGTACGGTGCGTCATGGGTAATCGCTTGTCAGACTGCAATCAATTCGAGAGACGCGGCAGGATCAGATCCTTGAGATCGGTCAACTTGCCATGAAAAAAGTGTCCGCATTCTGCCACTTTCAGCAGCTCATGGGGGCGCTGGAGTTTTTCAGACCATTGGTAAACCAGTTGCGGATCGATGACTTCATCGGTTTCCGGCTGGATCAGAGTCAACTCGCCGAGTTGCGGCAGTTGATCCTGTTCGCCCAGACGCATCACCGCCGGCGCGACCATGAACAGGTGCTTGAGCTGCACACCCTGGGCTTCGAGACGGCCACCGAGACTTGCTGCAACAAATCCGCCGAAGGAGAAACCGAACAGGGTCAGCGGCAGATCCGGGTGTTTTTCCCGAAGCCAGGCAGCAACGGCTTGAGCGTCATCGACTTCGCCGGTGCCCATGTCGTGTGCCCCTTCGCTGGCGCCGACGCCACGATAGTTGAAGCGCAAGGTGATCAGGCCCGCGTCGCGCGCGGTGCGCTGCAGGGTCGAGACGACCTTGTTGAGCATGGTGCCGCCCTGCACCGGGTTCGGATGGCAGATCAGCGCGATGCCGCGCGGCTGCTCGTTGTCCAGGTACAGAGACTCAAGTTGACCCACCGGGCCGTCAATCACTACAGGGGTTTCACGCATCAGCAAGGAAGGAACTCCGTGACCTCGAATCGGGTCGACTCGTCTAGCAAATTGTCTGTGCCAATCTATTGCGAGTGAATCGCGGTATACAGCGCAGGTTCGAGCCGTTAACGTAAAGCAAAGCCGTTTATAGAGGAAGGACTCGTGGAACACTCGCTCTTAGTTTGGTTGTTACCGACTCTTGCCCTGGTTGTGGGTGTCGCCATTGGATTCCTGATCGCGCGCGTTGCGCCGAACGCCGCGCCGAGCCGTACGCAGCGTCAACTGGATGATATCCAGGAGCGTTTCGACAGTTATCAAAACGAGGTGGTCACCCACTTCAACAGCACCGCAATGCTGGTCAAGAAGCTGACCCAGAGCTATCAGGAAGTGCAGGATCATCTCGCCGAGGGCGCCAATCGTCTGGCCCTGGACGAGCAGACCCGCCAGCGCCTGATCGCCGCCCTGCACGCCGACGCGGCGGTGGCACCACGCGAACGCCTGACGCCCCCGCGCGATCAAGAGCCACCGCGCGACTACGCTCCGAAGACGCCGAACTCGCCGGGCATGCTTGATGAGCAATATGGTTTGAAGAAGTAATCAGTCTTCACTGAAAACAAAAAGCCCCCTGACAATTCGGTTGTCCGGGGGCTTTTTTGTGACATGGAATCTTCGGTGCCTGACCGGTCCCTTCGCGAGCAAGCTCGCTCCCACAGTGAGTGATGTTGCCCACAGAATGTGTGTTCAACATAAAACCCTGTGGGAGCGGGCTTGCCCGCGAAGAGGCTGGCACTGCCCAGACAAAAAAATGCCCGATCACAGGATCGGGCATTTCTTCATTCAGACATTCAGTTACGGATACTGCTGAACCGTACCCGGCTGCTGCTGACCACCATACTGCTGACCCGGAATCGCCTTCAGGTTGACCTCGACGCGACGGTTCTGCGCCCGGCCATTGACGTCACCGTTGCTGGCAATCGGGTTATCCGGACCGGCACCACGGGCCGACAGGTTGGCGCCACTGACACCTTGCGAGGTCAGGTAAGTCGCCACGCTCTGCGCACGACGTTGAGACAGGTCCATGTTGTGCTGGCGGCTGCCGGTGCTGTCGGTGTAGCCGACGATTTCGATCTGGTTCTGGCTGAATTCTTTCAACGAGCCGGCCAGGTTGTTCAGCGGCTGGTAGAAGCTCGACGCGATGTTCGCCGAATCGGTAGCGAAAGTGATGTTGCCCGGCATGATCAGCTTGATCTGATCGCCCTGACGCTGCACTTCAACCCCGGTGTTGGCCATGCTGGCGCGCAGTTTTTTCTCTTGCTGGTCGGCGTAGTAACCGTAACCGGCCGCCGAAGCACCGACCACGGCCGCACCGATCAAGGCACCCTTGCCACGGTTATCATGACCGATAGCAGCACCGGCCAGTGCACCGGCCAGAGCACCGAGGCCACCGTATTTGGCAGTTTTGCTCATGCCTTGGGAGCCACCGTCGGCCTGACCCTGATTGTCATACGGGTTGGGCGAGGCGCATCCGGACAGCAAGGCCACGGCAGTAGCGACAATAATCAAACGACGCTTGGTGAACATGAAGAGCTCCTACGTTTCTGCATTCTGTGGTGCAGCGGCCGTTTGGCAATAAACCTCTGCGGGCGTTTGATCGTGACTATGCGCAAAAATTCCACCGGGCACTCGTGACAAAATATTTAGGCCCGCACGAATGGGTTTTCGCGCATTTCATCCCCTAGACGCGTGTCCGGACCATGCCCGGCAATTACCGTCGCGTCTTCATCCAGCGTATATAGCCGCTGCTTGATCGATCGCACGATGGTCGCCTGATCGCCGCCCCACAAATCCGTGCGCCCTACGCCGCGACGAAACAGCGTGTCGCCGGCAATCAACAGCTTAGCCTCGGAAAACCAAAAGCTCATGGAACCTGGCGTATGACCCGGCGTGTGCAGTGCCACGCCGCAGCCGCAAGCGAGTTGTTCATCATCGCTCAACCAGCGATCGGGCGATGGCACCGGCACGTAAGGCACGCCGAACATCTGGCATTGCATCTCGAGGTTGTCCCAGAGGAACTGGTCTTCTTTGTGCAAATGCAGGGTCGCGCCGGTTTTTTCTTTCATCTGCCCGGAAGCGAGGAAGTGATCGAGATGCGCGTGGGTGTGAATGATGCTGACGACTTTCAGCCCCAGCGCATCGAGCCGCGCCATGATCAGGTCAGGGTTGCCACCCGGGTCGACGACGATGGCTTTCTTGGTGACCGGATCGCCGATGATGGTGCAGTTGCACTGGAGCGGGCCTACGGGGAAGGTTTCGCGGATGAGCGCTGGACTTGGAACGGTCATGGGGAATCCTGAGAATGGTTCAACACCGTCGAAAACGGTCGTTTCCGGATTTTACCGTCGCTAGATCATTAACCCCAGTTCTTTGGCCCGCGCCACGGCTTGCGTACGCCGCTCAACTCCCAACTTGCTGTTGATATGGCTGGCGTGGGTTTTCACCGTATGCAGGGAAATGAACAGTTGATCGCTGATCTCCTGATTCGAGCAACCCTGCGCAATCAGGCGTAATACCGCCAACTCCCGGCTGCTGAGTTGTTCGGCGCCGCCGGACTCAACAGCTGGGCGGACTGCCGCAGGCGGCAAGTAATCGAGCAATTTTTGCCCAGCCAACGACGTTGAAGTCTGTAATTGCCCGCGCAACCAGTCCATATGCCCTTTTAACAAGGTATCGAACGGTTGCAGCACGCCCCCGGCCGCCGCTTCCAGCGCCTGGCTCAACGCCTTGCGCGCTTCCGGCTCACGCCCACCCGCCAGCAGCAACACCACTTTCTGCGTCAACGCCATCACACTGAGCAACTGCCGCCCCGTTCGCTGACCGTTTTCATGCAACACATTCAACCGCCCTTCGGCAATCATCGGTTGCCCTTGAGTCATGTCGAGCAGCGCCTGTTGCAGCTCAACATGTAACGGCAACTGAGGATGAAATTCCGGTGGCGCCGCTGCACGTTCGCCCGTGTAGGTCTGGCCAAGCCGCGCCAGCCAGGCCTCGGCCAGATCGGTACGCCCCTGCGCCAGCCACAGTTCGCATTTGACCAGGGTGATCATCGCCAGATAGTAAATCGGCGGCACGTCCCAGATGTGCATCAGGCGTTCGGCTTCGGCGAGTTCGGCGAAGGCCTTGGCAAACTCGCCGCTAGCACCGTCCAGGCGGGCGATCACGCAATGACCGATCAATACGCTGATATCGCGACAGGCTCGCGCTTCGCCAATCCCCGCCAGCAAGCGCACACGTGCGGCCTGCGGCTGCAAGCGCATCGCCAGTAGAAAACCTTCGTACAGCGTCAGCCGCGCGCGCACCGCATACAACCGTTGCGGCGACAGGCCGCGCAAGCGCTCAAGGCCCTGATGCACTTCATCCAGTGAGCGCAGGATTTCGCCGCGCGCCTGCAAGACGCGGGCACGGTCGTAGTGCGCCAATGCTTCGAACAAGGGATTGCCGACGCGTTGCGCCAGCTCAAGGGATTCGCGGTTCAGCCCGCGAGCGCGCCACAGATCACCGTCGGCAATCGCCAGATTGGACAAGGTCGACAAACACATCAATCGCTGGCCATAACGCTTGGCCGGCAGACTCTCAAGAGCTTCTGAGCAATACCTGAGTGTCAGTTCCCGATGGCCGCGGCCACGGGCAATGATGCCGCTCAGCGCCAGCCATTGCGCCAGCATCGACCTTTGCGCCGTGGCGGACGGCGCCGGCAGGAAACGGCTCAAGTGACTGGACAACTCTTCAGCTGCGTCGAGCTGGCAGGCCAGCCCCAGCGCCCAGCTGTACAAAACGATCAGTCGCGGCGTGCTGATCAGCAGGCTGTCAGGCAAGTCCATTTTCCAGCGCAGCAGCATGCCGACGTTTTGCTCGGCCAGCAGCTGTTCTTCGGAGAGGTTCTGTACCAGATTCGCCGCTACATCAAGGTGACCCGCGCGCAAGGCTTGCTCCACTGCTTCGTCGAGCAAGCCCTGGGCATTGAACCAACGGCAGGCGCGCAAATGCAGGGTGGCGGTCGGCACCATCGCCTGGGCAATCGGCCGGCTGCGCAACAAATCAGAAAACAGATGGTGATAACGATACCAGTGCCCGTGTTCGTCCAGCGGCACCAGAAACACCTGATGCGCCAAAAGGAAACGCAAAATTTCGGCACTGTCGTGAGCTTCGCGCACCGCGTCGCACAGTTCGCTGCAAAAGCGTTCTTGCGGTGCAGTGTCGTAGAGAAACGCCTGCACCTCGGCGGGCAGGCAATCGATGACTTCTTCAAGCAGGTAGTCGCGGATCAGCCCTTCCCCGCCGTTCAGCGCTTGCGGTAATGCCGCGTCGCTGCCGGCCTCGGACACAGCCAGCAGCCAGAAGCGCAGCCCGGCGACCCAGCCTTCGCTGCGCTGAATGAGGTTTTCCAGGGCTTCGCCGCGCAAAGACGTGCTGTGGCGATCGAGTAGCGTCAGGGCTTCATCGTGGGTCAGGCGCAGATCCTGCTCATGCAATTCGAGCAATTGCCGCGAAAGACGTAAACGCGCCAGATGCCAGTCCGGGCGCTGCCGACTGGTGACCATCACCAGCAAGCCATCGGGCAAATGATTGAGGAAAAATTGCAGGCACCGGTCGAGCACCGGCCCTTGGGCGAGATGGTAATCGTCGAGCACCAGCAGCAACGGGGTTGCCGTATCGAGGTGCAGCGTCAGCTCATCGAGCAGACCGTCGAGCCATTCTTCGAAAGCAAAGGGTTGATGGCGTTGACGCATCTTCAGCAGGCCGAGTGCGCGACTGCCCAATTGCGGAAAGTAGTCCTGCAGACCTTCAAGCAAGCGCTCGAGAAAGCGTCCGGGGTCGCTGTCGCGCGGGCTCAAACCCAGCCAGAGACTTTGCCAGTGTGCCGGCAGACTCTGGCAGAACTCCACCGCCAGCGAACTCTTGCCGAACCCGGCCGGGGCGCTGACCAGCAACAGTCGTCCACCGAGCCCGGCTTGCAGGCGCTCGCAAAGGCGGGGTCGCAGCACGTATCCGTCGGGTAATGGCGGGCGAAAAAAACGCCCGTCCAGTGCCGCGACGGCAACGCTTGCGGGACCCGGAAGTGGGGACAGATCAGTCATGGCCGGCTCTTGTTCGAATTGCTGTTGGCGGCGTTGCAGATGTCCGCAGACTAGCCTTAATCGAACCGGTTATGAAGGTTGCCGCTACAAATGGCTACAAAAAAGCTACAGACAAAAAAACGCCCCGAACCGGTCGGGGCGTTTTCACGAGGATGCGGCCTCGGATTTACAGCGGATTAGCGAACACCGTCCTGACGCAGAGCGGCCGGGGTGAAGTCGCTGGTAGTGGCGGTGAAGCCGAAGTCATACGCCTGCTTCTCTTCGTTCTTCATGCCCAGTGCCAGATAGCGGCCGGACTGCAGGTCGTAGAGGGTTTCCAGCGCGTACCACGGCACTTGTTTGTCGTAGTAGTTCTCGGCGTGCGCCTCGGCTACGCGCCACAGTTGACCGCGACCGTCGTAGTGGTCGATGACGGCTGCTTGCCAGGTATCTTCATCGATGTAGAAGTCACGCTTGGCGTAGATGTGGCGCTGACCTTCCTTCAAGGTTGCGACCACGTGCCAGACGCGACGAAGCTCGTAACGCGCCAGATCCTGATTGATGTGGCCGGCCTTGATAATGTCGGAGTACTTCAGTTTCGGATCGTCGAGCTTGTAGCTGTCGGAGGCGATGTACATCTCTTTCTTGCCTTCAAGCTTCCAGTCGTAGCGGTCCGGCGCACCGTTGTACATGTCGAGGTTGTCGGAGGTACGCAGGCCATCCGCCGCAGTACCCGGGCCGTCATAGGACACTTGTGGCGCACGGCGCACACGGCGCTGACCGGCGTTGTAGACCCACGCCGAACGCGGCTCTTTAACTTGGTCGAGCGTTTCGTGCACCAGCAACACACCACCGGCCAGACGTGCCGGCGCGGTCACTTTCTGCTTGAAGTAGAACAGGATGTTGCCCGGGTTTTTCGGGTCGTAGTCCTTCATCTTGTCGCGGAACACGAACTGGTCCTGGAAGTACACCAGACTGTACGAGCCATTCGGCTGTGGCGTCGCCTGGGTCACCAGACGGGTCACACTGCCGCCGCGATAGCGGGTGATGTGGTTCCAGATGACTTCCACACCGGTTTTCGGAATCGGGAACGGCACGGCGGTTTCGAAGTTTTCCAGACCGTTGCCACCGGACACCAGATTGGTGGTCGTGGCGTTTTTCTTGATCGAGGCGAACACCTCATCCGGCACGGTGGCGCCGCGATGGGACGGATACACCGGCATTTTGAAGGTTTCCGGGTAGCGCTTGAACATCGCGTACTGGCCCGGTGCAAGTTTGTCCTTGTACTTGTCGGCATCTTTCGCGGTGATGGTGAACAGCGGCTGTTCACTGGCGTACGGGTTGGACAGGAAACCTTTGCTGTCGACGCTGCCGGCATTCTTCGGCAGCGGCTTCCAGGCCGGAATCGAACCGTCGGCATTACCGGCCATTTCGGCGCCCATCGGGGTCAGGCTCTTGCCCAACTTGTCGGCTTCGGCAGCAGGCACTGCGGCCATGACACTGGTCGCCAGCAACGACAGGCCCAAAACACCGGCGTGGAACAGACTCTTTGTTATTTTCATAAATTCGTTCGTCCTGAAATGCAGTGCTTAGAAGTTCACGCCGAAGCTGAGCGCAACGAAGTCGCGGTCATCCACGGTGGTGTACTTGCCGTCGAAGAAGTTGGTGTAAGCCAGGCTCGCGGTGTAGGTGTTCTGGTACTCGGCATCGACGCCCAGGCTGACGGCTTTGCGACCTTCCTCGAAGTTGCCGCCAGGGCCTGGCGAGTAGCCGCTGACGTCGTGCGACCAGGCCACGTTAGGCTTGAGGTTCACACCGGCGAAGACGTCGTTGTATTCCCAGATGGCACGACCGCGGTAGCCCCACGACATCGATGTGGTGAAGCCGTCGTTGTCGCAATTGCGGCTGCGGTTGTTCTGCGGCGAACCCGGCCCGGCACCATTGATGGTGCTGGCGTTGAGGATGTTGGCGCAGGTGTTAGTGGTACCCGTGGCCGGCAACTCACCCGGGCCATACACCGGATCGCGGCCATAACGCTTGTCGGACCGGCTTTCCAGCCCGCCGACGTAGGTCGCGCCGACTTCACCGACGAGGGTCAGACGGCTGGCGCCCATGACCTGGTCGAAGAAGTGTGTGAAGGTCGTTTGCAGTTGGGTGATTTCCTTACGCTCGTAGCCATGCAGATCCTGGCCAGGAACACCAGTGAGCAGCGAAGCGTTGGTCAGCGCGCCGCCCAGCGGACGTACCCCGGCGAACAGGATATCGGTGGAGTTCAGTTGCACCGGTGCGTTCGGGCGATAGCTGATTTCACCGCTCCACGCCGTACCGGTAGGCAAGGTGGTGGAGAAGCTCAGGCCGTAGAGGCGAATGTCTTCCGGGTATTCAATGAAGTAATTCGAGTTACCCGCCACCAGCAGTGGTGCGAGGGCAGCGAACGGTCCTGGCAAAGACGCTGCGGTGTTGTAGACCGACTGTGGCGCACCGGTGGCACTGAAGATCGGCGCACGGCTGTGGTAGTTCATGAAGTACGCGCCGAACTCGGTATCCAGTGGCTCGAACATGTACTTCAGGGACGCGCCCCACTGACCGCTGTCACGGGCATCACGATCCGGGCCACGACGCACCAGAACACCTTCCTGGTCTACGTTGACACCGTTGGCAGCCAACGGCCCCAAAGCGATGGCCGGGATTTGTGAACGCTTGTTCAGCACCCGCAGGTTGTCGTTGCAACCGTCGGCAACGATGTCCGGCTGCGAGAAGAACGTGCCGCAGTTGTCGACGACTGTCTGGTCCCACTCAAGCTGATAGAACGCTTCGGCCGAGAGGTTCTCGGTCAGGCTCTGGGACACGTAGAACATGTTGACCGGGATCAGGCCTTCCTTGATCTCGGCGCCCGGACGACGGAATGCAGACACGTCGATCGGGTTGATGGAGTTGATGCCGCCGCCGATGAAGGTACTTTCACCCCAGCTCACCACCTGCTTGCCCAGACGCACGGAACCCGGCTGATCGGCGATGGAGTAGTTGTGGTAGACGAAGGCGTCGAGGATCTGCGCGCCGGACGACTTGGCGCCCTCTTTGCGACCCGAATCGCTGATGTCCTTGAACTCGCGGCTTTCGTCCTTGAGTTCAAAGTCGTACCAGTATTTGCCACGGACGAACACGCCGGTGTCGCCGTATTTCAATTCAAGGTCATGGATACCCTTGAAGATCTTCGAAAAGGTTTCGCCACTTTTGAAGTTGGCGTGGCCGTCGTCGGAGGTCTGCGACAGCCCCTGGCCGCCATTGTTGACGCCGATGAGGTTCTTGTTCGGGCTCTGAGTAGACCAACTGGCACCGATCGACAGGGAAGAGTCGAACTGGCCTTCGATTTCACCGACGTTGAAACTGACGCCGAATGCAGGCCCGGCGAGCGAGGAGGCAAGACTGACCGCCAGAGGCAGTTTCGCCCGGCGCCAGAACTGGTTTACTGAGGTCATCGACGCTACTCCATGTGCATTATTGTTATGGCAGTGAGTACTTTTAAAAACGTCTGAAGGACCGGTAGCCAAGGGCTTCCCGAAATCACTCCAATGCTGCATCGCCCCGTTTTGTGCGTGTGCCCCGTTCTTAAAAATCCTTGAGCGGACTATAGCCAGCAGGTTGTAGTGCTTGATCCCTCTAAAGTGTGATTTGCAGCTGCCAGCCACTCTGGAACAGTCCTTTCGCCAGTCCGACAAATGTCGGCACGGCAAGGATGGCTGATTTTTTCGATTTCACAAGCCAAGCGCTTGCTTGGTGGGTCTGGCGCGCCGTTTTCGGCGCGCCAGAGACACTTAAAGTGTCGAGAGGAAGGTGCTGTTATTGGCCTGCCATTCGGTGATGTCGAGGCGGATGCGCTTCTTGTCGAGCTTGCCGACGCTGGTCTTGGGAATTTCCGTAACAACAGCGATCTGGCTTGGAATCGCCCACTTGCTCAGGTGCCCCAGTTCGACGAATGGCTTGAGGTGTTCCTTGAGCTCGCGCGCCCCGATTTCATGACCTTCGCGGATCACCAGCAGGGCAAACGGGCGCTCGCCCCACTGCGGATCGGCGATGCCCACCACTGCTACTTCGCGTACCGCCACATGACGGCTGATCAGGTCTTCGAGGTCGAGCGAAGAGATCCACTCGCCACCGGTCTTGATCACGTCCTTGATGCGGTCGCGGATGTCGATCACGCCCATGCTGTCGAGCGTCGCAACGTCACCGGTGTGCAGCCAACCGCCGGCCCACAGCTCGGCGCCCTTCTGCGGCTCGTTGAAATAGCCTTCGGTCAACCACGGTGCGCGCAGCACCAGCTCGCCCTGAGTCTCGCCGTCCGCCGGGAGAAAGTTGCCCTCAGCATCGACGATGGCAGCTTCCACCAGCGGCCCCGGCACACCGGCCTTGATCCGATAAGTGGTGCGTTCGTCTTCGGTGCCAGCCATCAACTCATCGTTGAGGTGCGCACATGAGACCAGCGGCCCGGTTTCCGACATGCCGTACGCGGCGGTGAGCTGAATGCCGCGAGCCTTGGCGGTTTCATACAAGGTGCGATTCAGTGCGCTGCCACCAATGACGATTTTCCAGCCGCCAAAATCGTTGCCCTGCGCACCTTTGGCGTTGAGCAGCATTTGCAGGATGGTCGGCACGCAGTGGGAGAACGTGACCTTCTCCTTGCGCCACAGCTCCACCAGAAACTCCGGGTCGTAACGTCCCGGGTAAACCTGCTTGAGCCCAAGCATGGTCGCCACGTAAGGCAGGCCCCAGGCGTGCACGTGAAACATCGGCGTGATCGGCATGTACACGTCGTTGGTGCCGAGCAGGCGCACGCTGTCGATCGAGCCCATGATCGTCGACACGCCCATGGTGTGCAGCACCAGTTGCCGATGGGTGAAGTACACGCCTTTCGGGTTGCCGGTGGTGCCGGTCGTATAGAACGTGGTGGCGACCGAGTTTTCGTCGAAATCCTGGAAATCGTACTGCGGGCTCGCGGCGGCCAGCAGTTGTTCGTACTCGCCGACCAGATTTGGCAGCTCGGCGGTTTTTTCCGGCAGGTCGGTCAGCAGCAGGGTTTTGTCGACCGTGGTCAGGTGCGGCGCGATGGCCTGGTACAAACCGACGAACTCGCTGTTGACCAGCACAAAGCGGTCCTCGGCGTGGTTCATGGTGTAAAGAATCTGTTCCGGCGACAGACGCACATTGATGGTGTGGATCACCGCGCCGATCATCGGAATGGCAAACATGCATTCCAGGTAACGATGGCTGTCCCAGTCCATCACCGCCACGGTGTCACCGGCCTTGACTCCGGCAGCCGTCAGCACGTTGGCCAGCCTTGCGACACGCTCGATCAGGGTCGGATAGCTGTAGCGCAACTGGTCACGGTAGATGATCTCGCGGGTTTTCTCGTAACGGGCGCCGGACATCAACAGCCGTTTAATCAGCAATGGATACTGGTAAGCCCCATCGGCCGGGGGAATGACGCGAGTCTGCAACATAAGAATCCCTTTTCTGACTGCACGGTGTTAGGCGAAGAGTTTTGTACTCTAGATCGCTTATACGCCAGTCAAATCAGCCGAAGGAATGATTTGCACAGCCGTACAAATGCTAGCTTTGCGCCAGCATTTGCCCGTTCCGCATCGTTCAGTGCATCTCGGTAAACGCGAGCTTCACACCGATGGCGATCAGTACCGCGCCCATGGTGCGGTCGAACCAATGGCCCATGCGCGCGAACCCGGCGCGTACGCGTTGTTGGCTGAACAGCATCGCCACCAGGCAGAACCACACGGCCGTCGCGACAGCCAGATAAACGCCGTAACCGGCCTGCACCGATAGCGGCGTGTGCGGATTGATCACCACGGTGAACAGCGACAGGAAAAACAGCGTGGCTTTCGGGTTCAGACCATTGGTCACGAAACCCGAGGTGAAGGCACCACGAGCGGTTCGCTCACCGGCCTCCTTGTGCAGATCGTCGGTCACGGTTTTTGCCGGTTGCGCGCGCAAGGCCTTGAAGCCGATATACACGAGGTATGCGGCAGCCGCCCATTTCAAGGCGTTGAACAGGACAATCGACTGCGACACGATCAGGCCGATGCCGAGTAGCGAATAACCCACATGCAGGAAAATCGCCGTGCCGACACCCAGTGCCGTCCATGTGCCCGCGCGGCGACCATGGGTCACGCTCTCGCGCACCACCACGGCAAAGTCCGGGCCGGGGCTGGCGACGGCCAGCAGGTGGATCAATGCAACGGTCAAGAACTCGGTCCAGTACATGGGGGCTCCTTTCGGCCAAGCGTAACGTTTTGTTTCATCTGGTAGGCTCGGCAGATTACGCCTTCCGTACAACGCACAAAAGGTACAGTTGATGACGAACCCGCGCCGCGCCGTATTCCTCGATCACCCTTCGCTGGATCTTGGCGATCTCGACCTCAGCCCGTTGCGCGCCTGCTTCAGCGACCTGCAACTGTTCGCCCAGACCCTGCCGGAACAAGTAGCCGAACGCTTGCAGGGCGCAACAGTTGCGATCACCAACAAGATCAAGATCGACGCCGCCGCCATGGCCGCCAACCCGGATCTGAAACTGATCCTGATCACCGCCACCGGCACCAACAACGTCGATCTCGCAGCCGCCAGCGCCCAAGGCATCACCGTATGTAACTGCCAGGGCTACGGCACCCCGTCGGTGGCGCAACACACGATCATGCTGTTGCTCAACCTCGCTACCCGCCTGTCCGATTACCAGAAAGCCGTCGGTGAAGGTCGCTGGCAGCAGGCGAAACAGTTCTGTCTGCTCGACTACCCGATTGTTGAACTGGAAGGCAAAACCCTTGGCCTGCTCGGGCATGGCGAACTCGGCGGCGCCGTCGCACGGTTGGCTGAAGCCTTCGGCATGCGCGTGTTGCTCGGGCAGATTCCGGGGCGCCCTGCCCGGCCGGATCGCCTGCCGCTGGATGAACTGTTGCCACAGATCGACGCCCTCACCCTGCACTGCCCGCTCAACGAGCACACCCGCCACTTCATCGGCGCCCGCGAACTGGCGTCAATGAAGCCCGGCGCGTTCGTAGTCAATACGGCCCGTGGCGGACTGATCGACGAACAGGCCCTGGCCGATGCCTTGCGCGCCGGTCATCTCGGCGGCGCTGCTACTGATGTGCTGAGTGTCGAGCCACCGAGCCAAGGCAATCTATTGCTGGCCGCCGATATCCCGCGCCTGATCGTCACGCCGCACAACGCCTGGGGCAGTCGCGAAGCCCGGCAGCGCATCGTTGGCCAATTAACCGAAAACGCTCAGGCGTTCTTCAGCGGTAAGGCGCTGCGGGTCGTCAGTTGATAAACTGCTGCACTTTTTTTGAGGAGCAGTTATGGATCCGCGCAGTGAAGTACTGCTTCGTCAGGCAGAGTTATTTCAGGGTTCACTGTTGTTGGCCGGGTTGCCTGCCGACGATTTGCTCGGGCGCCTGCCCAACGCCTTTGGCTGGTGCTGGCACGCCGGCGACCAAGCCGCGCTCGACGCTCGCTTCGAAGGCCGCAGCCATTTTGGCGTAAACATTCCCGAGCGCGAGTTCGATAGCGCCGTGGTGTTTCTGCCCAAATCCAAGGACCTGACCGATTACATTCTCAACGCCGTGGCCGCGCGTCTGGCCGGTCGTGAAGTGTTTCTGGTCGGGGAAAAACGCAGCGGCATCGAAGGCGCCTCCAAGCAACTCAACCCGTTCGGCAAGCCACGTAAACTCGACAGCGCGCGTCACTGCCAACTGTGGCAAGTGACGGTCGCCAATGCCCCTGAAGCCAAATCGCTGGAAAGTCTGGCGCAAACCTATGAATTGCCGCTGGCCGAAGGCCCGTTGAAAGTCATCAGCCTGCCGGGCGTGTTCAGCCACGGTCGACTGGATCGCGGCAGCGCCTTGCTGCTGGAACATCTGGACAAACTGCCAAGCGGCCATTTGCTCGATTTCGGTTGTGGCGCGGGTGTGTTGGGTGCTGCGGTCAAACGTCGCTATCCGCACAATCAGGTGACATTGCTCGACGTCGACGCATTTGCCGCCGCCAGCAGCCGTCTTACATTGGCGGCCAACGGTCTGGAAGCCGACGTGCTGACCGGCGACGGAATCGATGCGGCGCCCATGGGTTTGAGCGCCATTCTGAGCAATCCCCCGTTCCATGTCGGCGTGCATACCGACTATTTCGCTACCGAGAACTTGCTGCGAAAAGCGGCCAAACATCTGAAAAACGGCGGCGAACTGCGCTTGGTCGCGAACAGTTTCCTGAAGTATCAACCACTGATCGAAGAGCATCTTGGGGTCTGTGCGATCAAGGCCGAAGGCAATGGCTTCCGGATTTACCGGGCCAAACGCGGCTGAAGTTTCTTTTCAAAAAGAGGCTTGCTCTATCGGATTTGCCTAGGCAGAATCCGCTCCGTCCTAGGGGAGTAGTCTCCAACGAGCGCCAAGCTCGTCCGGCATACGTCAACATACTTGATCCTCAGATCATGGCGTATGCGACCCAAGCGTCCGCACCAGACGGATCGCAGGGTTTGACAAGACCTATGACACGCACACCTTACCCGGGGCGGGAAGGCTGTACGTGTCATAGCCGTGTCGACCCGCCCCTTAGGAAAATCCTGATGCTGGACTCGTTACTCGTTCCCACCGCAATCGTTGCCTTGGCCGAAATCGGCGACAAGACGCAACTGCTCGCGCTGATTCTCGCCGCTCGCTTCCGCAAACCCTGGCCGATCATTGCCGGGATTGTCGCCGCGACCCTGGCCAACCACGCAGCAGCCGGCGCGGTCGGTGCCTGGTTCGGCAGTTTCTTCTCGGATTCGGTGCTGCACTGGATTCTCGCCGCGAGCTTCGCTGCCACAGCGCTGTGGACACTGGTCCCGGACAAGATGGATGACGATGAAGCGAGCACTGCGCGCAAATTCGGGCCATTTCTGACCACGCTGATCGCGTTTTTCCTGGCGGAAATGGGCGACAAGACTCAGGTGGCTACCGTCATGCTGGCCGCGCAGTATCCTGAGTTGTGGCTGGTGATTATCGGCACCACCCTGGGCATGTTGATTGCCAACGTGCCGGTGGTATTGGCGGGTAACTTTGCCGCAGACAAACTGCCACTGACCCTGATCCGTCGCCTGGCGGCATCGGCATTCCTGATTCTGGCGATCGTTGCGGTGTACAAGGCGATGCAGAGCAGTGGCTGGGTTTAAACCGGCCTCCTGATCTGACACTGACCTGTGGTGAGGGGATTTATCCCCGATGGGCTGCAAAGCAGCCCCAAAACCTTTACATGCGGCATGTCTGACATTCTGAGACAGCGGGTTTTGGGGGCGCTGCGCACCCCATCGGGGATAAATCCCCTCGCCACAATGAAATCCAATCAACCACAGAAACTGCGGCAGTCTCAGGACTTCGGTGCTTTCTCGTACAGCGGCATGACTTTCGGAATCGCCGCCTGCAACGAAGCAATACGGCTGGTCGACGCCGGGTGAGTGCTCATGAACTCCGGTGGCGAACCTTCCGAGGCCTTGCTCATCTTGTTCCACAGGGTGATCGCCGCGTTCGGGTTGTATCCGGCACGGGCGGCCAGTTCCAGCCCGATCAGGTCGGCTTCGTTTTCGTTGGCACGGCTGTTAGGCAAGGTCATGCCGTAGTTGGCCACGGTGTCGGCCAGCGCCAGGCTGTCCTGACCCAAGCCAAACAAAGCACCCGCACCCTGCTTGGCCATCTCCATACCGTATGCCTTGGACATCGCTTCACGACCATGCTCGCGCAAGGCGTGGGCGATTTCATGGCCCATGACTGCGGCGATTTCATCGTCGGTCAGTTTCAGGCTGTCGATCAGCCCGGTGTAGAAAATGATCTTGCCGCCAGGGCCGCAGTTGGCGTTGAGCTCATCGCTCTTGATCAGATTGACTTCCCATTTCCACTGAGCGGCATCCGGACGGAAGTTCGGCGCCTGGGCGATCAGGCGGTTGGCAATGGCCTGAACCCGCTTGGCTTCCGGGCTGGTCTTGTCCAGCACGCCTTTGCTCGATGCTTCGCCGACGGTCTTCTGATACGACTGGGCATACATCTGGTCGACCTCTTGCGAGGACAGCATGCTGAACATGTACTGCTTGCGCTCCACGCCCACGGCGCCGCCGCTGGTGGTGTTGACCGACTGACAACCGGCCAGCAACAGCGCTGCGCTCAGTGCACTTACAACCAATGTCTTGTTCATTAAAAAGCTCCCTGAAAACCTGTCGCGTATCGTAGGCGGGTAATTGTATCGGCGCCAGATACAACGGACGTGTTGCACCGACTTTCAGAAGTTTCCCACCCGCGCTGTCGTAAAAAATTCACAGCGACCGGCAAGCCCCGGCAACTACGTCGCATACCGATCCATTTGCGACATCGCCGCCTGATCACGCCTTGCACCACTCATGGCTTATTGCCCGCTGCCGATACAACAGCGCAGACGTCCTCTTGCGTGCGGAGCTCCCATGAAGTTCAAGTCGATCCAGTTTTCCGTCGCCGCTCTGGCCGGCGCCATCGTTCTCAGCGTGGTCGCCGCGCTGGTGTTATATGCGCTGTTCTCCGGCGCCCGCACCCAAGAGATGGTGCAGCAGCGCACTCAGGCACAGTTCGAGCAAGTCATCGAACAGCGCCTGACTTCGCTGGCGCAGACCCAGGTCAGCCAGATCCAGCGCGAACTCGAAGCGCCGTTGTTGATTGCCGGAGGGCTGGTGCGGGTCAATGCCCTGCTCGGCGCGCCGGGTGCCGATGGCCAGCCGCGACTGACCGTCAGCCGTGAGCAACTGATCAGCCTGATCAAAGAAAACGTCGAAAAGAACCCGAAGATTCTGGGTACTTACATCGGCTGGGAAAAAAACGCACTGGACCACAATGACGCAGCCTACGTCGGCACTAGCGTAGTCGGTATCGATTCGGCCAACGGGCGCTTCCTGCCATGGTGGTTCCGCAATGACGACGGCACCCTGGGCCTGGACAAACTGGTGGACGTCGACGACCAGAAAGTCCTGTCCACCGGCGTGCGTGCCAGCGAGTACTACCTGTGCTCGAAAGAGAGTAAAAAATCCTGCGTGATCGATCCGGCGCCCTACAAGGTCGGCGACAAGATCGTCATGCTCGCCTCGTTTATTGAACCGATCATGCTCAACGGCGCGTTCCAGGGCATCGTTGGCGCCGACCTGTCGGTGAACTTCATTCAGGAAATGCTCCTCGCGGCCAACCAGAAGCTGTACAGCGGCGCCGGGCAAATGGCCTTGGTCGGCAGCAACGGGCGGATCGTTGCCTACACCAAGGACCCGAGCAAATTCGGCGAGAAGGTCAGCGACATTCTCGACGCCGAGCAGATCGCCAACATGGCCAATCTCAAGCGCGGCGAAGTCACCTACTCCGTCGACAAGGACAAGGGCCGGATCGAACTGTACCTGCCGTTCGGCATCGGCCAGACCGACGCACGCTGGACGCTGATGCTGCAACTGCCGCTCGACGCGGTGATGGCCGACTTGCAGAAACTGCAGGCTGACCTCGACGCCCAGCGCAAATCCGATACCTTCGGCATGGCCATGGTCGGCCTGATCATTGCCGGCATCGGCCTGCTGGTGATCTGGCTGGTGGGCCACGGCATCGCCCGACCGCTGAAGCAAATGGTCGCCATGCTGGATGACATCGCTCAGGGCGAAGGTGATCTGACGCGTCGTTTGAGCAGTGATCGCAGCGATGAACTGGGCTCGATCGCCAAGGGCTTCAATACTTTCCTGAGCAAGTTGCAGGCGATGATCACGCAAGTGGTGACGTCGGTGCAGAGCGTCAGTGATTCTTCCGAACACACGGCCGACATCGCGATTCGCACCAACATCGGCATACAGAAACAAATGGCCGAGATCGAGCAGGTCGCCACTGCCGTGCACGAAATGACGGCTACCGCGCAGGACGTCGCGCGCAATGCGACCCAGGCTGCGCAAGCTGCCAGCCATGCCGATCAGGCCGCCAGCCAGGGCATGCAGATCGTCCGTGATACTTCGAATTCGATTGGCGTGCTAGCTGTGGAAATCGGCAAGGCTGTGGACGTGGTGCAAACACTGGCCAAGGACAGCGAGAACATCAACGCGATCCTTACCGCGATTCGCGGGATTGCCGAGCAAACCAACCTGTTGGCGCTTAACGCGGCCATCGAGGCGGCGCGCGCCGGGGAACAGGGTCGTGGCTTTGCCGTGGTCGCGGACGAAGTGCGCAATCTGGCGCAGAAGACCCAGAAAGCCACCGAAGAAATCCAGTCCATGATTCAGCAACTGCAACAAGGCACCCGCGACGTGGTGCGGGTCATGGAAGACAGCCAGAATCGCACCGACGAAAGCGTGCAGCACGCGGCAAAAGCGGCCGAGGCGCTGGAGACGATTACTCAGGCGGTATCGGTGATCAATGACATGAACACGCAGATTGCCAGTGCGGCCGAGGAGCAGAGTGCGGTCGCCGATGACATCAACCGCAACGTGATCAATATCGGGCAAGTGGCCAATGAAGTGGCGGGCGGCGCGGATGAGTCGAGTTCGGCGAGTGCCGACCTGACCAAATTGGCGGAGCAGCAGCGACGGTTGATCAACCAGTTCAAGGTTTAAGGACGTCGAAAGGTTCTTCGAACCTTTTCGCGAGCAGGCTCGCTCCCACCTTTGGAATGCATTTCAACGGTGGGAGCGAGCCTGCTCGCGAAGGGGCCGGGAATGACACCCCGTCAACTCGTCACCCCGGAGTCAAACACTCCGGTCCATTGAGCTTCGGATCATTCACCAGATTCGCCAACACCCGCTCGCGCAACGCGGCGGGTTCACTGGCCAGCAACGCCTGCAAGGTATGCAACGGCGTCTCGGGATCGAGCCAGGCCGCCTGCCCCGCCTCATCCAGAATCAACGGTCGTCGCTGACTGGCCGCTGACTGAGTGATCACCGCCGTGCTCAGCCACACCTGCTCCTGCACCGGGTACGCTTCCCAGATCGCCGCAAAAAACAGCGAGGAGCCCTCACCCGGCGTCAGCCAGTACGGGCGCTTGCGCTGGGTCCCACGCCATTCATAAAAACCGTTGGCCGGCAGCAGGCAACGACGCAGACGCAAGGCTTCACGAAACATCGGCTGCTCGGCCACCGTTTCCGCCCGGGCGTGGGCCGGGGTACGCGACAGATCGGTCAGCCACGGCGGCGTCAGCCCCCAGCGCGCACGGGCCAGAGTGCGTTCGCCATCTTCACCGGCACGCAGCATCAACACCGAATCGTTGGGGGAAATGTTCCACTGCGCCAGTTGATCGGCAGGAAAACCTGGCAGCGCCGCGAAGTCGCGGTTCCAGCGAAACAGGGCATAACGTCCACACATGGGGCAACACGACTCACAAATAAAACGAACGTCAGCCTAACAGACCAGCGTACCGGGGAAGCTCTCCGGTTCATCGCCGGGTAGCGGCAGCGCGGCATTGTACGCGGTGATCAGCTCAAGGGCGTATTCGGCCTTATCATTGTCGACCGACAGCCCCAACAGGCCAAAGATCGGCAACTCGCCCGTGCCGCCAAGCAGATCCCGCCCCATCAGGTGCGCCTCGATGCCTTCGCTGGCAAGCATGCCCTTGAGCATCTCGCCTTCCATCAGGTTTTCCGGCTCGTAGATTCGCTGCATGGGCGCCCCTCATTCGTTTTCGCTGAAGACTTCCAGGTGCCACTCATCCTCGTGAACCTGTAATACAAACGTGATCGGTCGACAACACACCTGACAGTCCTCGATGTAGGTCTGATCGCCGCCAGACAGGTCTAGTGTGGTCTCGATCACTTCACCGCAATACGGACAATCATACTCAGCGTTCTCCAGCATCGCGGTCTCCCAGGTGACTTGTGCGTATAATCGCCGGTCTATTTGCAGGGCTATTTTTGTCTGGCTACTTTTTCAGACCGTGCCCCGTTGGTTTTCGATCAAAACCTTTACTTACCCTAGCCGTTTCCAACAAGAGAGCATGATGGGCGAATTCGATGCCATCCGACCTACGACGACAGCGAAGTACCTGCGGTACTGGCAAGACTGCTCGGCGACAAGGCGTTTCTAGAGATCCTCACCCACTTCCGCTTCCCGCGTTTTGCCGGTGCCTTCGGCTGGATGCTCAAACCACTTATAGCCCATCGGCTGCGTCGTGAGTTCGCCGACGTGACGTCGGTGGCGACCTTGCAGGACAAAGTCGAGTTCTACGTCGACCACACCATCGAGCGCGCCACCGATGGCGTGACCTATACCGGTGTCGAGCAATTCAAGTCCGGCAGCGCGTATCTGTTCATCGCCAACCACCGCGACATCGTGATGGACCCGGCCTTCGTCAACTACGCCGTGTATCACGCCGGACTGCCGACGCCGCGTATCGCGATTGGCGACAACCTGCTGCAAAAGCCCTTTGTCAGCGATCTGATGCGTCTGAACAAAAGCTTCATCGTTCACCGTTCGATCACCGGACGCCGCGAGAAAATGGCTGCGTACCAATTGCTGTCGGCCTACATCAACCACTCGATCCGCAACGACTGCGCCTCGATCTGGATCGCTCAGGCCGAAGGTCGGGCCAAGGACGGCGACGACCGTACCGAGTCGGCGATCCTCAAGATGTTCCACATGAGCCGCAAGGACGAGCCGTTCGGTGAAGTCATTCAGTCGCTGAACGTCACCCCGGTGTCGATCAGCTACGAATACGACCCGTGCGACCAGGCCAAGGCCCGCGAGCTGTATATCCGCGCCACCACCGGCACCTACGCCAAGGCGCCGGGCGAAGATGACGTGAGTATCGCCAAGGGCATCACCGGTTACAAAGGCCGGGTGCACGTGAACTTTGCCGCGCCAATCACCGATCTGTTCGAGGACACCAAGCAATTGGCGGTCGAGATGGACAAGCAGATTCTCGGCGGTTATCGCCTGTTCCCGGTGCATTACCTGGCGTATGCGCAGTGGGCGGATGCTGATCCGCAGTTGAACGTGCCGAAGGCTGCCGAGGTGTTCCCGGCGGATGAACTGGCCAAGGCGCAGGAAGAGTGGCAGCAACGGTTGGACGCCTGCCCTGAAGAGCATCGTCCGTATCTGGTGCTTCAATATGCGACGCCGGTGCGCAATCAGTACCGGGTCAAGGCTGGGTTGGCGCTGTAAGCGTCTTCGGCCAGAGACAAAAACGGCGCCTTTGTGGTGAGGGGAGTTATCCCCGATGGGGCGCGAAGCGGCCCCAGGTTTCTGCCTGAGAAATCATGGGCCTGCTGCGCACGCCATCGGGGATAAATCCCCTCACCACAAGGTTTTGCATTCGCTTCAGAAGCGGGTGCTGACCCACGAAATGAGCAGCGCCAGCCCCAGGCAGGCAAAGCCGAAGCGATAGAAAAACCGGTTCATGCGCAACGTTGCCCAATCGAGGATCGGCTCGGCGTTCGGCTGCGCCTGGCGCTGGGCCGCAATACTGGCCATTGCGCGTTGTTCACGGCGGCGAGTCGCGTGCAGCAGCCAACTGCCCGGGAAGGCCAGCAGCAGGGCCAACAGATTGATCAATTTGGCGGGATGGGCGGTAAACAGCGTCATCAAATGCAGCGACATCACAGACCTCAAACTTAATCGGTGTGGCAGGCGCCAGACCGACGACTGCGGCGGGATTCTACCGAAACCGGCCCCCGACGCCTCCCTTTTACGACAAATAACCCATCAATCGACCGATGGCTGTCCTGTGTCACGGCTTCGTCATTTACATCGGCCACCATGCGCGCCTCGAAACACACATGGAATGCGACATGCTTCACGCTGAAAACCAGGATCGTCTCTACCTCATCACCCCATCCGACGAACAGCAGAGCCTCGTCGGCAGCCTTGCCTTCAATGTTCAGGATCGCCATTGGCTGGTGTATTGCGCACTGGGCGGGCATCAGCATGCGGATTTGCCCGAGACGGATTTACTGACTGGGGTCAGCGTGCTCGATTTCTATTCGCAAGCTGCGTGAGTCAAGAGCCCCTCACCTGATCTGGCTTAATGATTCTGGACACCCCTAAAGGGCGGTAATCTACGCCCAGCGACGAGGTGTGATATGACCAGACGATATTTTTCGACAGATT
>NZ_JBIUWI010000072.1:0-27889 GCF_044743385.1 Pseudomonas sp. NPDC087639
GCCAGATCGGTCACCTGAATGCCGTAGATGCGCTCCATCACCAGCACTTTCGGCCGGCACCAGTCCCAATAGACTTGCGGCACATAGAGCAGCGGTGAGCCTTCGAAGTTGCGCTTCAACTGGCTGGCGTTGGCCGCCTCGCGCAGCAAATCGAGCTCGTCGTAAATGGTTTTTTCGTAGTCCTGCACCACGTCCACCGGGTGCAGCAAGCGTGCATCGGCCGAGACCTTTTCGGCAGCGCGGGCGAGGATGAACAGCCACGCCAGATCCTGAGCGATGATTGGCTTCAGACCCGGGCGGATCACCTTCACCACCACTTCTTCGCCGGTTTTCAACTGCGCGGCGTGCACCTGCGCCACCGAGGCCGAGGCCAGCGGTTGAACATCGAATCGGCTGAACACTTCGCTGATTTTCTTGCCCAGCTGCTCTTCGATCAGCTTGATCGACAGCTGCGAATCGAACGGCGGTACACGATCCTGCAACAGCATCAGCTCATCGGCGATGTCTTCCGGCAGCAAGTCGCGGCGGGTCGAGAGAATCTGCCCGAACTTGATGAAGATCGGCCCCAGATCCTGTAATGCCAGGCGCAGGCGCGCGCCACGGCTCAGGTCCAGCGGCTTGCGCGGGAACCAGCGCCACGGCAGCACATAACGCAGCGCCAGCAGGAACCAGGGCAGCGGCAGATCGAACAGCAGGTCATCGAGACGGTAGCGGATCACGACGCGCTGGATGCGCAACAGACGGCGGACGGCAAGCAGCTTCATGCGTTATCGCTTGGGTCGAGGGATCGGGAAAGGCGCTCGAAACGCGCCTCGAGACGTTCCAGATCAAGTTTGATCCGGTCCAGTTCGCTGAACCGCGCTTCGGCTTCGCGCTGCCCGACGAGGGTGCGCGATTCTTCGGCGAGGTATTCGGCAAGATTCTGGTTGAGGCTGGCAAATCCTTGTTGATACCAGCGTGCGCGGCTGCGCAAATGACCGCCAACCAGTTGCGTGGCGACAGGTCCCAGCCAGCGCGAGAGTTCGTACTCCCAGTCCAGCTCCAGATCCTGCAGCACACCGGCCAGTTCCAGCAGCACGCCGCTGTCGCCGTCGAGCTCGACTTCCGGGGCGTGCAGCACCGCTGTCTTGTCTTTGCTCAGGGCCAGTTTTAACAGGCTCGAAGCCGGGGCGCGCAGGGTGCAGTCGACACCGGTTTCCCAGTGGGACGCGAGCATCAAACCTTCATCGCTCGGCAGAATGAACAGTTGCAGCGCCGGGCTACGGCAGTCGATGGCAATCACCTTGCCGGTCAGATGCGCTAGCCGCGGCAGCGCCGTGCTGTCGAGACGCAGCACCCGGTTGAGGCCGAGTTCGACGCTGGCGAGCAGCCCGGTGAGCAGCATCAGGGCTTGATGCCGCGGTGCAGGGCGACGATGCCTGCGGTCATGTTGTGATAGGTCACGCGGTCGACACCGGCGTCGACCATCATCGACTTCAGGGTTTCCTGATTCGGGTGCATGCGGATCGATTCGGCCAGGTAGCGATAGCTTTCCGAGTCATTGGTGATCAGTTTGCCCATCAGCGGCATGAAGGCGAACGAGTAGGCGTCGTAGGCTTTGGACATCAGCGCGTTGGTTGGCTTGGAGAATTCCAGCACCAGCAAGCGACCGCCGGGCTTGAGCACGCGCAGCATCGAGCGCAGGGCGTCTTCCTTGTGCGTCACGTTGCGCAGGCCGAAAGCGATGGTCACGCAGTCGAAATGGTTGTCCGGGAACGGCAGTTTTTCAGCGTCTGCCTGAACGAATTCGACGTTGCCGGCCACACCCAGATCCAGCAGGCGGTCGCGGCCGACCTTGAGCATGGATTCGTTGATGTCGGCCAATACCACCTGACCGGTAGGGCCTACCAGATGGGAGAATTTTTTGGTCAGGTCACCAGTGCCGCCGGCAATGTCCAGAACGCGATTGCCGCTGCGCACGCCCGACAGTTCGATCGCGAAACGCTTCCACAAGCGGTGCATGCCGCCCGACAGAAGGTCGTTCATCAGGTCGTACTTGGCGGCTACGGAGTGGAACACCTCAGCGACTTTTTCCGCTTTCTGGCTTTCCGGAACGTCTTTGAAGCCGATGTGAGTGGTGGGTTCGGCATCGCTGCCTTTGCGCTGATCAGTCATATCGCTGTCACCAAAAGAGAATGCGCGACATTCTAATCCCCAAGCCATGCTTTGTCTTGGAATGGCTAAAGGTAAGATGGACAACCTTCGGGACGATTTGCCGCAGACGCGGTCAAGATTTACCGATGAACATTCATAAGTCAGGAGTCATTCGATGGCCCGTATTAGTGTTGAACGTGCCCATAGCCTGGGCAAGGAAGCTGCCCGCGAGAAGGCCGACAAGCTGGCGCAGAAACTGTCCGAGCAATACGGCCTGGAGCCGCAGTGGTCGGGCGACACCCTGAACCTCAAGCGTTCGGGCGTTAAAGGCGCGGTGCATGTGGCTGACGATTCGATCAAGGTCGACGTGGAACTGGGCCTGATGATGTCGGCCATGAGCGGCATGATCAAAGCCGAGATCGAGAAGGCGTTGGACAAGGCGCTGGTCTGATCGCGATTTTTCGGTAACCCGAGATCCCCTGTGGGAGCGAGCCTGCTCGCGAAAGCGGTGTGTCAGTCGACTCGAATATTGACGGTTAGACCGTATTCGCGAGCAGGCTCGCTCCCACATTTGTTCTGTGGTGCCCCTGCTATTTATGTCAGTTGTTAGGGTGCCGTTTCTAATTTTTCTACCTACTTTGTGCCAGAGCCCGACACTTTCGCGGGCAGTTCCTCAAACCTTCTGCGCGTGAGGTGCACCATGGCCAAAGTTATTTTGAAGAAAAAAATCGACGCTTCGACAACCGCTCTGAGCGACGTCAAATCTTATGCCCGCAAGATCTGGCTGGCAGGCCTGGGTGCCTACGCCAAGGTCGGCCAAGAGGGTAGTGACTACTTTCAAGAGTTGATCAAGGCTGGTCAAGCTGTTGAAAAGAAAGGCAAAAAAGTCGTCACCGAAAAACTCGAAGCGGCCAACGCCGAGATCGATGAAGCCCGTGACGAAGTCAGTTCTTTCAAAGGCCGTGTCGAAGTTCAACTCGACAAGGTCGAGAAGGCGTTCGACAGCCGCGTAGCAAGCGCCTTGAATCGTATCGGCATTCCGTCTAAACATGACGTTGAGACACTCTCTGCTAAGCTCGATGAGCTGACGGCATTGCTCGAACGCGTCGCGCGTAAATCTTAAGGAGAACGGGATGGCTGGTAAAAAGAACACCGATAAAGAAGGCAGCTCGTGGATTGGGAAAGTCGAAGACTACTCCCGCAAAATCTGGCTGGCTGGTTTAGGCGTGTACTCGAAGATCGACACTGACGGCAGCAAGCTCTTCGATACATTGGTCAAAGACGGCGAGAAAGCCGAGAAGCTCACCAAGTCGGCAGTCGGCAAAAAAGTCGATGCCGCCAAGGATTCCGCTTCCTCGGCCAAGTCGCGCATCAGCGGCGTGAAAGATCGCGCGCTGGGCAAGTGGGATGAGCTGGAAGGGGCTTTCGACAAGCGTCTGAACAGCGCGATTTCGCGCTTGGGCGTACCGAGCCGCAATGAAGTCAAAGCGCTGCACAGCAAGGTGGAAACCTTGACCAAGCAGATCGAAAAACTGACTGGCGAGAAGGCCCGTCCTGTCGCGAAAACCGCTACGGCCAAGCCAGCAGCTAAAACTGCGGCGGCAAAACCGGCAGCCAAAACAGCCGCCAAGCCACTGGCCAAAGCGGCTGCCAAACCGGTGGCGAAGGCTAAAGCAGCAGTTAAATCCGTAGCAAAAACTGCTGCCGCCAAACCTGCTGCGAAAGCAGCGGCCAAGCCGGTTGCAGCCGCCAAGGCAGCCGCGAAGCCCGCCGCTAAAACCGCGGCGAAGCCAGCAGCCAAGCCAGCAGCGAAAACCGCTGCCGCCAAACCTGCTGCCAAGCCAGCGGCCAAACCGGCTGCGGCGAAGAAACCGGCAGTGAAAAAACCTGCCGCACCGAAAGCCGCAGCGCCGAAACCGGCAGCTCCCGCGGCCAAGCCTGCTACCCCGGCAGCTCCGGTGAGCGCGTCAAACTCCGCCGCGGCACCGACTCCGGTGGCCACTCCGACTGCTGCATCGACCCCGTCGACGCCAACCAGTCAGTCCTGATTTTTCAGGGCAAAACAAAACGCCCGGCCTGTGAAGGTCGGGCGTTTTTGTTTGTGCTTTTTAAAAGCTTACCCTCACCCCAGCCCTCTCCCCGAGGGAGAGGGGGCCGATTCGGGGATGCTTCAGCCTTACACCGACCTGAAAGTGTCGTATTGAATTCATAATCGACTGGATTTTTCAGGTCGCCGTATCGCGTAAGACAATAAGGTCAGTCCCCTCTCCCTCTGGGAGAGGGTTAGGGTGAGGGGCTCTTGATTTCATTCGTGATCTTCGAGGTATTGCAGGGCCATCCGCTCCGTCGCCACCTTCACCGGCGGCAACAAATGCGGCGCCACCAGCATCATGATCTGATAAACCACCAATCTGACCTCACCCTCCCGATCAAGAATGCGCTGATAGTCCAGCGAAAACAGCAGCGTCATGGTGATCTGCTCCACCAGTTGCCCCAGTGCCTGGGTATCGCTGACCAACTGCCCCGACGCTTTCAAACGCGCCAGCAACGACGCCAGCGTGCGCTTCAATGCATTGAGCAGATGACGAATCCCCTTCGCCAGTTTCGGCAGGCGTCCGGCCAGGTTCGACAAGTCCTGAAACAGGAACCGGTACTGCGCGAGGCGCTCGACGATCAGGTGCAAAAACAGCCAGTAATCCTCCGGCGCCAATTCCACATCCGGCGGTGGATCGAGCAGCGGCGCGAGTTCATTCTGGAAGCGTTCGAACAACCCGAGTATCAGCGGCTCCTTGCCGTGGAAGTGGTAGTAGAGGTTGCCGGGGCTGATCCCCATTTCGTTGGCAACCTCCATGGTGGAGACGTTCGGTTCGCCCTTTTCATTGAACAGTTGCAGAGCACATTCGAGAATCCGGTCGCGGGTTTTCATCCAGTCTTCTTAGAAAAGTTCGGTTAAGCGTCAGCGCACACGCACGTAAGTACCGGGTGCTGCCTCCATCGGTGGATAGTTCGGGTTGCCGAGGGTCATCTGGGTTTCGTGCTGGGCGCCCGAGCGCTGCTGAATCCATTCCAGCCACTGCGGCCACCAACTGCCGTCGACGTGTTTGCCGTCGTAGTACCAGGCGCGCGGGTCGCTGCTCATCTTGCCGTTCTCGACGTAAGCGGCTTTCGGGTTGCTTGGCGGGTTGAGGATGCTTTGCACGTGGCCGCTGTTGGACAGCACGAAGCGCTTGTCACCACCCAGCAGCAGGGTCGAGCGATACACCGCGTCCCACGGCGTGATGTGGTCGTTCATGCCAGCGACGCTGAAACTGTCGACGGTGACTTTCTGCAGATCGATCGGCGTGCCGCAGACTTCGAGGCCGCCCGGATGGGTCAGCGGGTTATGTTTGAAGAAGTCCAGCAAGTCGCCATGAAACGCGGCGGGCAGCCGGGTGTTGTCATTGTTCCAGTAAAGAATGTCGAAGGCCGGCGGCTCTTTGCCCAACAGGTAGTTGTTGACGAAGTAGCTCCAGATCAAGTCGTTGGGGCGCATCCAGGCGAAGATCCTGGCCATGTCGCGACCATCCAGCACGCCTTTCTGATAGGAACGACGCTTGGCGGCTTCCAGGGTCTGTTCATCGGCGAACAGTGTGGCCGGGGTGTCGATCTCGCTGTCGAGCAGGCTGACCAGATAGGTGGCACTGGATATGCGCCGCAGCTGCCGCTTGGCTTGCAAATGCCCTTGCAGGGCGGCGATGGTCAGGCCGCCGGCGCAGGCGCCCATCAGGTTGATCTCACGGGCGCCGGTAATCGCCCTGCACACGTTCATCGCTTCTTCCACCGCATCGACGTAGGTCGACAGGCCCCATTCGCGATGGCGCACATCAGGGTTGCGCCAACTGATCATGAACGTTTGCAAGCCGTTCTTCAGGGCGTACTGGACGAAGCTGTTTTGCGGGCTGAGGTCGAAAATGTAGTACTTGTTGATTTGCGGTGGCACCACCAGCAGCGGCTTGGCGTATTGCTTTTCGCTCATCGGTCGGTACTGGATCAGTTCCAGCATTTCGTTGCGAAACACCACCGAGCCGGTGGTGGTAGCGACGGTCTTGCCGACCTCGAACGCCTGCCGGGTGACTTGCCGTGGCAGACCGTCGTTGTGCAGCAAATCATCGAACAAATGACTAAGACCGCGCACTAGGCTGTTGCCACCGGAGTTGAACAACTCCTTGATCGCCAGCGGGTTGAGCAGGGTGTTGGACGGCGCCACGGCGTCGTTGAGCAGCGTGAAGGCAAACTGCGCCCGGGCGCGGTCATCCGGGCTCATGTCGCTGTCGTCGATCCAGCTTTTGACCTGTTTCTGCCATGCCAGATAGGCCTGCAGGCTGCGCCGGTAAAACGGATTCAGGCTCCACGCCGGGTCGGCAAAACGAGTGTCCTGTGGATTGGTCGGGTGCAGGGTTTCGCCAAGCAGAACTCGGCCGAGCTGGCCGCCAAGTTTCAGGGCGTGCCTGGCACTGTGGATCGGATTGCGCAGGCCATGGGCTGCGACGCTGCGCAGGGTCGAGAGCAGGTCCCGACCACGCAAGCCGGTGATCGCACTTTGTGCGTTGATGAACACGGCGGGGCTGGGGACCACGCCCGTCGCTGGTTTTTCGCGCATGACTCAACACTCCTTCGTCTTCAGGCCAAAAACAAACTCACCGAACCAGAACACCATAGACGCTGTTGTGGCTTGTTGCCTGCGCGGCGTCCTGCCGCGCATGTTGTTCAAAGCCCTGCATAAAGCCTGCCGCGGTGGTTAACCGCCCAGCGGTGACGGGTGCGGGTGCATCACCGCCCGCTGCCGCTCCTCTTCGAGGAATTTCATGATGATCGGCGCCACCGCTTCGGCGCGGGTAATCAGGAACAGATGACCGTCGTCGATGATGTGCAGCTGAGCATTGGGAATCCGCCAGGCGAGCATGCGCATGTTGATCAACGGGATCAGCGGATCGTCATCGCCGGCCAGCACCAGCGTCGGTTGATTGATCTTGTGCAGCCAGTGAATGCTGGTCCAGCCAAGGCCGGCGAACAGTTGCCAGTAGTAACCGAGCTTGCCCGCCGAACGCACTTTCGCTGCATGGCTGGCGGCCAGGGTCGGGTCGCGGCGGAACGAACCGCCGTAGATCAACGGTGCGATGCGGATCACGTGGGACGGCTGAATGTAGCGCCGGGGGCTGGCCATCATCCACAGGACTTTCGGCTTGCCCGGCACCATCACTGCACCGGCTGCGGTCGCGGCCAGCACCAGTTTCTTGCAGCGCTCGGGGTAGTCGTAGGCAAATTGCTGCGCGAGTGCGCCGCCCCACGACACTCCAATCACATTGACCTGGCCGTAGTCGAGGTAATCGAGCATCCGCGCAGTCAGCTTGGCGAGGCCGGGAAAGCGATACGGCCGGTTCGGCGTCGAGGAACCACCGACACCGGGCACGTCGAAGGCGATCACTTCCAGATCCGGGTCCAGCGCTGCGACAAACGGAAACACCAGCTCCAGGTTGGCGCCGATGCCGTTGAAAATCAGCAAGGGCGTCAAGTGAGGCTTGCCGGGGCGTACCGCCGTGCGGAGGGTCTGGCCATCCAGGTCGACGGTGCGAAAGATGAACGGTTGCGGCATGCTTCAGGCCCTGTGAATTTAAATTCACCGCGCCTCATGTAGGCGCTGCCCTCGGCAGCTCCTACATTGAGAGCGAGATGTGTCAGTTACCGCTCATGTACATAAGTGCCCGGCGATGCTTCACCTGGCGCATACGCCTTGTTGCCCAGTTTGGTCGGGGCTTTTTTCAAGTTGCCCGAACGCTCGGCCTGCCACGCCTGCCAGTACAGCCACCAGGAATCGGTGTGCTTGGTCGAGTTCTCTTGCCAGTCATTGGCATTGGCAGCCATTTCTTCGCCAGTCATGTAACGCGATTTCGGGTTGCCCGGCGGGTTCAGAATGCTCTGGATATGTCCGCTGCTCGACAACACGAATTCCACCTTGCCACCGAACAACTGCGCCGACTTGTAGCAGGACTTCCACGGGGTGATGTGGTCGTTGGTCCCGGCCAGCGAGAAGATGTCCGCCGTCACTTGCTTGAGGTCGATCGGTGTGCCGCACACTTCAAGTGCATTGGGGCGGATCAGTGGGTTGTTTTTGAACATCTCGATCAGATCGCCGTGGAACGCGGCCGGCAACCTTGTGGTGTCGTTGTTCCAGAACAGGATGTCGAACACCGGCGGCTCGTTGCCGAGCAGGTAGTTGTTGACCCAGTAGTTCCAGATCAGGTCATTGGGGCGCATCCACGCGAAGACCTTGGCCATGTCTTTGCCTTCGAGCACACCAGCCTGATACGAGTGGCGCTTGGCGGTCTCAAGGGTCTGCTCATCGACGAACAGCGCGACATCGCTATCGAGCGTGGTATCGAGCACGCTGACCAGCAACGTGAGGGCATTGACCTTCTTCTGGCCAAGCGCTGCGTAATGGCCGAGCAGGGCGGTGCAGGTGATGCCGCCGGAGCAGGCGCCGAGCATGTTGATGTCTTTACTGCCAGTGATCGCGGTGACCACATCGACCGCCTCTTTGAGCGCATCGATGTACGTCGACAGGCCCCACTCGCGCTGCGCCTTTGTCGGGTTGCGCCAGCTGACGATGAACGTCTGTACGTTATTGCGCAGGCAGAAACGCGCCAGACTCTTGTCCGGGCTCAAGTCGAATACATAGAACTTGTTGATCTGTGGCGGCACCACCAGCAGAGGGCGCTCGTGGACTTGCTCAGTGATCGGCTTGTATTGGATCAGCTCCAGCACATCGTTGCGAAACACCACCGCGCCTTCGGTCACGCCCAGGCTCTTGCCGACCTCGAACGCGCCCATGTTGACCTGGCTCGGCATGCCGCCGTTGTGCACCAGTTCCTTGGCCAGGGGCGAGAGCCCGTCGAGCAGGCTCTTGCCGCCGGTCTCGAAGAAGCGTTTGACCGCCGCCGGGTTGGCCGCCGTGTTGGTCGGGGCCATGGCTTCGGTCATCAGGTTGATCACGAAGTGGCCGCGGGCGATGTCTTTGGGTGAAAGGCTGCTGTCGTCGATCCAGGAATGGAGTTCCTTGCGCCACGCCAGGTAAGTTTGCAGATAACGTTTGTAGAGCGGGTTCTGGCTCCACGCGGGATCGGCGAAGCGACGGTCATCGCCGGCCGGTTGCAGTTCGGATTTGCCTAACAGCACGTTCTTCAGTTCAAGGCCGAAATGGGTGACGTGTTTGACACTATGAATAGGTTGTCTGATGGCCTGTTTCAGCACCATACGAGCAGAGGCCAGCAGATCCTTTCCGCGCAGCCCAACGACGGGATTAAGCCCCAGGGTGTTTTCCGAGGCTTGGTACTTCAGGTCATCGTTATTCTTGTTACTCATCTACGACGCTCCATTGTCCTGAGACGAGTACCCGGTTTTCTGCTGTGCAGTTCCACAGCCAATGCCAGGTACTACTGCTCGGGTGACCGTTAATTCTGCATAGCTGCTTTACAGTCGTAGAGCACTGCAGGGAACTTGCCAGCTCCATTGGTTACCCGAGTTTAATTTTTTTCGCAAGCAGGCCGATCCTCGACCACGCAGCAGAGCATTCAAACAGATGAATTTAGAAAATGCCCTCTAAAGAGCAAGACACTTGGGCTAGAGCATCAGCTTGACGATCGACTGGTCCGGGTCGCGAGTTTTGCCGGCGGCTTTGAGCTCGGCCAAATAATCGGCCCAGAGTGCGTCATGACGTCGCCCCAGTTCGTAGAGATAGTCCCAGGTGAACAGGCCGCTGTCGTGGCCGTCGTCGAAGGTCAGTTTCAGTGCGTAGTGACCGGCCGGTTCCAGTTTGGTCAAGCCGACGTTGAGCTTGCCGAATTGCAGGATCGGCTTGCCGTGGCCCTGGACCTCGGCGGAGGGGGAATGCACGCGCAGGAATTCGGCGGGCAGGGTGAATTCCTCGCCGGACGCGTAGGTGAGCGTCAGGGTTTTCGAGGCTTTGTGCAGTTTGATGTCGGTGGGGATTGTGTTGGTCATGGGGCCAGTCATCCGTCTGAAAAGAGGCCCTGTGTCAGCGGACCCTTGTGGCGAGGGGATTTATCCCCGATCGGCTGCGAAGCAGTCGTAAACCCGTTGAATGCGGTGTGTCTGAGACACCGTATTCAACGGGATAAGGGCCGCTTCGCGCCCCATCGGGGATAAATCCCCTCACCACAGAAGCCCGCTCACACAGAAGGTGACCTACAGGATATAACGGGACAGGTCTTCGTTCTGCGCCAATTCGCCGAGGTGGCTGTTGACGTACTCGGCGTCGATCAGGATTGCCTTGTCGTCATGAGCACTGGCCAGATCGCCGGCACTGAACGACACCTCTTCGAGCAGACGCTCAAGCAGCGTGTGCAGGCGACGGGCACCGATGTTCTCGGTCTTCTCGTTGACCTGCCAGGCGATCTCCGCCAGGCGCTTGATACCTTCGGGCTGGAACTGGATATTCAGGCCTTCGGTTTTCAGCAGCGCGCAGTACTGCTCCGTGAGCGAGGCGTGCGGTTCGCTGAGGATGCGTTCGAAGTCTTCCGGGCTCAGAGCCTTGAGTTCGACGCGGATCGGCAGACGGCCTTGCAGCTCCGGCACCAGATCGCTCGGCTTGCTCAGGTGGAACGCGCCGGAAGCGATGAACAGGATGTGGTCGGTTTTGACCATACCCAGTTTCGTGTTGACGGTGCAGCCTTCGATCAGCGGCAGCAGGTCGCGTTGTACGCCTTCACGGGACACATCAGCGCCGCCGACGTTGCCACGCTTGGCCACCTTGTCGATTTCGTCGATGAACACGATACCGTGCTGCTCGACGGCTTCCAGGGCCTTGGCCTTCAACTCTTCTTCGTTGACCAGACGCCCGGCTTCTTCGTCGCGCACCATCTTCAGCGCTTCTTTGACCTTGAGCTTGCGAGCTTTCTTCTTGCCCTTGCCCATGTTGGCAAACAGGCTCTGCAGCTGGTTGGTCATCTCTTCCATGCCCGGCGGCGTGGCGATCTCGATGCCGGCCATTTCGGCGACTTCGATTTCGATTTCCTTGTCATCCAGCTGACCTTCGCGCAGGCGCTTGCGGAACAGCTGGCGAGTGTTGGAATCCGAGCTTGGCGCTTCTTCGTTGCTGAAGCCCATGCGTGCCGGCGGCAGCAGTGCGTCGAGGATTCGGTCTTCGGCAGCGTCTTCGGCGCGGTGGCGAACCTTGGTCATTTCCTGCTCGCGCAGCATCTTGATCGCGGCATCGGCCAGATCACGGATGATCGATTCGACATCACGTCCGACATAGCCGACTTCGGTGAACTTGGTCGCTTCGACCTTGATGAACGGTGCGTTGGCCAGTTTCGCCAGGCGACGGGCGATCTCGGTTTTACCGACACCGGTCGGGCCGATCATCAGGATGTTTTTCGGGGTCACTTCAACGCGCAGCTCTTCAGGCAGCTGCATCCGGCGCCAGCGGTTGCGCAGGGCAATCGCGACGGCGCGTTTGGCATCGTCCTGGCCGATGATATGGCGGTTGAGTTCGTGGACGATTTCGCGGGGAGTCATGGACATAGTAGTTGACGGTCCTCAAGCAGAAACAAGCCGTGGCACAGGGCCGCGTCAGGCTTATTCAGCGAGATCCTGCTCCTCAATGGTCTGGGTGTGGTTGGTGAATACACAGATGTCGCCGGCGATACCGAGCGCGGTTTCGACGATTTCGCGGGCCGACAGGTCGGTCTTCTTCAGCAGTGCGCTGGCCGCTGCCTGTGCGTAGCCGCCGCCGGAACCCATGGCGATCAGGCCATCTTCAGGTTCGACCACGTCACCGTTGCCGGTAATGATCAAAGAGGCGTCTTTGTTGGCGACCGCAAGCATGGCTTCGAGGCGGCTCAACGAGCGGTCGGTGCGCCATTCTTTGGCGAGTTCGACGGCAGCGCGCACCAGATGGCCCTGATGTTTCTCAAGCTGGCCTTCGAAACGTTCGAACAGGGTGAAGGCGTCGGCGGTGGCACCGGCAAAACCGGCGATGACCTGACCGTGGTACAGGCGACGGACTTTTTTCGCGTTGCCTTTCATCACGGTGTTGCCAAGAGAAACCTGGCCGTCGCCGCCCATGACGACTTTGCCGTGGCGGCGGACTGAAACGATGGTGGTCAAGGGAAGAGTCTCCACACTGCGGGGCGAAAATGCCTTATGCCCATTCATATGGGGGTGGTGGAGAGGATTTCAACCGGCAGGGGCAATGGGAGACGAATGGTGTGTGATGACTGTGGCGAGTGGATTTATCCCCGATGGCGCGCGAAGCGGCCCTGAATCCAGCAATTGCAGTAGGACTGACACACCGCGAAGGCTGGATTTACGACTGCTGCGCAGCCGGTCGGGGGATGAATCCCCTCACCACAGGGATTGTGGGCAGCCTCGGAATGAGGCGCCCACGGTGCGGGAATCAGCGGCTCTGGCGTTGTTGTAACAACAGGTTGCTGAAACCGCTGCCGGCCAGTTGTTTCTGCGCCGTGGTCAGTTGTTCGCGGTTGCTGAACGGGCCGACCAGTACGCGGTACCAGGTTTCGTCCTTCACTGTGCCCGACTCAACCGAAACGGCCTGGCCAAGCAGAATGATCTGCGCGCGGACCTTATCTGCATCCGCCTCTTTGCGGAAAGAGCCGGCCTGGAGGAAGAACTTGGTCACGGGTGCCGCTTTGCTGACAGGAGGCGCTGGCGGCGGGGTAATCCCGGCCAATGCCGCCTGAGCGCGGGCGGTGTCGATCTTCGCCGCTTCCGCCGGGGTCACCGGCGTGGTCGGGATGTTCGGCACTTGCGGCGTCGGCAGGGTTTTCTCCGGCACGGCGTCCGGCGGCACGATCACTTCCGATTCAGGCAGCAGGGTGTAGAAGTCGTACTTCGGCTTCACCGGTTGCGTCGGGCTCGGCGGGGTCTTGTTGGCCTCGGCGATCTTCGACGCTTTCTGCTGTTGTTCGACCTTCTCACGCTTGACCGTGTCACTGCCCTTGCCCGGTTCCAGCTTCATCAGGAACACGATGAAAGCACCGACCGTCAGGCCGATGGCCATCCACAGCCAACCCGGGATCGGTTGCTTCGCAGGAGCTTGGTAACGGCTGGCGCCACGCTTGGGTGCAGGTTTTTTCTTGGCAGCCAACTTACATACGCTCCAGAGTTTCCAGACCCAACAGCTCCAGGCCTTGCTTGAGGGTGCGGCCGGTCAGCGCGGCCAGGCGCAGACGGCTCTGCATCTGTGCCGGGGTCTCGGCGGCGAGGATCGGGCAGTTCTCGTAGAAGCTGGAGAACAGGCCGGCAACGTCGTACAGGTAGGTGCAAAGGATGTGCGGGGTGCCTTTGTCGGACACGTTGTTCAGCACTTCGCCGAACTGCGCCAGCTTCGCTGCCAGCTCTTGTTCGTGCGCCGCTTCGAGGACAATTTGGCCGTCGACTTCGCTGAAGTCCTTGCCCAGTTTACGGAACACGCCGGCCACGCGGGTGTAGGCGTACAGCAGGTATGGCGCGGTGTTGCCTTCGAAGTTCAGCATCAGGTCGAAGTTGAAGCTGTAGTCGCTGGCGCGGTGTTTCGACAGGTCGGCGTACTTCACCGCACCGATGCCGACGACCTTGGCGATGTTGCGCAGTTCGTCTTCGGCAAGCGTCGGGTTCTTCTCTTTCACCAGGTTGTAGGCGCGATCCTGCGCTTCGGTCAGCAGATCGATCAGCTTCACGGTGCCGCCGTCACGGGTCTTGAACGGACGGCCGTCGGCGCCGTTCATGGTGCCGAAGCCCATGTGCTCCATCTCCATCGGATGGGTCACGAAACCGGCCTTGCGCGCCACGGCGAACACTTGCTGGAAGTGCAGGGCCTGACGCTGGTCGACGAAGTACAGCGCGCGATCGGCTTTCAGTTTGCCACTGCGGTAGCGCACGGCCGCCAGGTCGGTGGTGGCGTACAGGTAACCGCCGTCAGCCTTGACGATGATCACCGGCAGCGGGTCGCCATCGGCGTTCTTGAACTCGTCGAGGAACACGCACTGAGCGCCGTTGCTCTCGACCAGCATGCCAGCGGCCTTGAGGTCGTTGACCACGTTGATCAGGTCGTCGTTGTAGGCACTTTCGCCCATCACATCGGCCATGGTCAGTTTGACGTTGAGCAGTTCGTAGATCTTCTGGCAGTGCGACAGCGAGATGTCCTTGAACTTGGTCCACAGCGCCAGGCACTCGGCATCGCCGGCCTGCAACTTGACCACCAGACCACGGGCGCGGTCGGCGAACTCTGCGGACTCGTCGAAACGCTGCTTGGCGGCACGGTAGAAGTTTTCCAGATCGGACAGCTCGTCGCTGGTGATCGGGTTTTCTTGCAGGTAAGCCATCAGCATGCCGAACTGGGTACCCCAGTCGCCCACGTGGTTCTGGCGGATCACTTCGTCGCCGAGGAATTCGAGAACGCGCGCCACGCCGTCGCCAATGATGGTCGAACGCAAGTGGCCGACGTGCATCTCTTTGGCCAGGTTCGGTGCCGACAGGTCGACCACGGTGCGCTGCGCCGGGCCGGCCTTGCGCACGCCAACATGGGCGTCGGCCAGGGCGGCGTCGAGGCGGTTGGCCAGGGCCTGGGTGTTCTGGAAGAAGTTGATGAAGCCCGGGCCGGCGATTTCGGCCTTGGTGACGTTCTCGTCGGCCGGCAGCGCGGCGATGATTTTTTCCGCCAGATCGCGTGGCTTCATGCCTGCAGGCTTGGCCAGCATCATCGCGATGTTGCTGGCGAAGTCGCCGTGAGTCTTGTCACGTGCGTTCTCCACCTGGATCGCCGGCGACAGGCCTTCAGGCAACACACCTTCGTTGACGAGTTGGGTGAGGGCTTGTTGGATCAGCTGGCGAATGGTGTCTTTCATGGTCTTCTCTTTCGACCGCAAGCGCGGCGGCGCATCGATGCGCGGGTGGAAAAACTGGGCATTATCCGTTGCGAAGACGGGCTTGCCAACCTTAGCAGGCAGCTTATGGATATGTGGTGACAAATAGACCGCTTTCGCGAGCAGGCTCGCTCCCACATTGGATGTGCGGCATTCATACATTATGTGTCTGGCAGCAATTCCCTGTGGGAGCGAGCCTGCTCGCTAAGGCGATTTTCGGGTCAGTACAAATCGACGGGATCGACATCCAGCGACCAGCGCACCGCCCGCCCGCTTGGCATCTGCTCCAGCACCAGCAACCAACTGGTCAGCAGCCGATGCAATGGCGCTCGTGCTGTCGCTTGCAACAGTAGCTGCGCGCGATAACGCCCGGCACGACGTTCCATAGGCGCCGGCACCGGTCCGAGCAATTCAATCCCGCTCAGATTCTGCTCGGTCAGCAAGCGCTCAGCCTCGCTGCACGCTTCATCGAGAAAGCCTTCAGCCTGCCCCGGTTTGTGCGCTTCGGCACGCAACAACGCCAAATGTGCAAAGGGCGGTAGCCCGGCAGCGCGGCGCTCGCTCAAGGCCTGTTCGGCAAAGGCGAAGTAACCCTGTTCGGTCAGTTGCACCAATAAAGGATGGTCGGCGAGGTGGGTCTGGATGATCACTTTGCCCGGCTCCTCCGCGCGCCCGGCACGCCCGGCAACCTGTACGATCAACTGCGCCATGCGCTCACTGGCGCGGAAGTCGCCGGAGAACAGCCCGCCGTCGGCATCAAGGATCGACACCAGCGTCACTCGCGGAAAGTGGTGCCCCTTGGCCAACATCTGCGTGCCGACCAGAATGCACGGCTGACCTTTTTGAATCGTTGCGAACAGCTGATTCATCGCGTCCTTGCGCGAAGTGCTGTCGCGGTCGACCCGCAGCACCGGGTAATCGGGGAACAGAATCGCCAGCCGTTCTTCAGCACGCTCGGTGCCGGCGCCGACGGGCCGCAAGTCGACCTTGTTGCACTTCGGACACTGGCGCGGTGTGCGTTCGACGTACCCGCAGTGATGGCAGCGCAGTTCGCCGTAGCGCTGGTGTACGGTCATCCGCGCATCGCAGCGTGAGCACTCGGACATCCAGCCACAATCGTGACAAAGCAGCGTCGGGGCAAAGCCGCGGCGGTTGAGGAACACCAAAACCTGCTGCCCGTTCGCCAGCGTCTGGCCGATGGCTTGCTGCATCGGCCCGGAGATGCCGCTGTCCAGTGGACGGCTTTTCACGTCCAGGCGCAGGAAGCGCGGTTGTTTCGCGCCGCCAGCGCGTTCGTTCAGACGCAGCAGGCCATACCGCCCGGTGTAGGCGTTGTGCAGGCTTTCCAGTGAAGGCGTGGCGGAGCCGAGGACGATCGGGATGTTTTCCTGTCGCGCGCGCACCAGTGCCAGATCACGGGCGTGGTAACGCAAACCTTCCTGCTGTTTATAAGAGCCGTCGTGCTCTTCGTCGATGATGATCAGCCCGGGATTTTTCATCGGGGTGAACAGCGCCGAGCGGGTGCCGATAATAATGTCGGCCTCGCCATCGCGGGCAGCGAGCCAGGCTTCGAGGCGTTCGCGATCGTTGACTGCCGAGTGGATCAGGGCGATCCGCGCGTTGAAACGTTGTTCGAACCGTGCCAGCGTCTGGGGGCCGAGGTTGATCTCCGGGATCAGCACTAGCGCCTGTTTGCCGGCCTCAAGGGTTTCGCGGATCAACTGCAAATAGACTTCGGTCTTGCCGCTGCCGGTGACGCCGGCCAGCAGGAACGCGTGATAACAGTCGAAGCCGGCGCGAATGGCTTCATAGGCGGCGCGCTGCTCGGCGTTGAGCGGCAGTTCCGGCTGCGCGAGCCAATGTTCATGGCGTGCGCCGGGTGCGTGTCGACGGATTTCCACCTGCACCAGATTCTTCGCCAGCAGCAGGTCGAGGCTGTCCTTGCTCAACATCAGTTTGCTCAGCAACTGATGGGCGACGCCGTGCGGGTGTTGGGCGAGCGTTGTCAGCGCCTCACGCTGGCGCGGTGCCCGGGCGATGCGCGGATCATCCACACTGGCGCCGGGAACGATTGACCAGAAGCGTTCCTGGCGGGCCTCGGCCAGTTCGCCCTGACGCAACAGCACCGGCAGCGCCCAACTCAAGGTATCGCCGAGGCTGTGCTGATAATATTGCGACGTCCACAGGCACAGCTTGAACAGCGCCGGGGGCAGCGGTGGCGTGGCATCGAGCAAGGCCAACGCCGGTTTGAGTTTTTCCACCGGCACTTCGCTGGTATCGGTCACTTCGACCAGAATCCCGATCATCTCCCGCCGGCCAAACGGCACCCGCAGGCGCATGCCCGGCTGCAACTGGGCGCGCAGCACGCCCGCCGGGGCTCGATAGTCGAACAGGCGGCGCAAGGGCGAAGGCAGGGCGAGGCGCAGAATGGCGTCGGGCACGCGGGGGGATCTCGATGTCGGGCGGTGAACAAGGCCGGGAGCCTAGCAGACGGTCGGTCTAAGGGACAGCTTGCGCGATTGACATTGTCTGGTAGAATCCGCGGCCTAATTACGTGCGGTATTCAACAATAGTGTTGGATGGCGGCACGCTAGCTGAGGAAGACACCATGAAAGCTGATATCCACCCGAACTACCCAGAAATCGCTGTTACCTGCAGCTGCGGTAACAAATTCGAAACTCGTTCGACCTTCGGCAAAGCCCTGTCGATCGACGTTTGCAACGAATGCCACCCGTTCTACACCGGTAAGCAAAAGACTCTGGACACTGGCGGCCGCGTTCAGCGCTTCGCCGACCGTTTCGGTGCTTTCGGCAAGAAACCTGCTGCTGCAGAGTAAGGTTGAAGAGCCCGGTGGGCTGTTCCTCACTGCTGAAAAAGGCGTCCCTCGCGGGCGCCTTTTTTGTGTCCGCGATTTGGCTGTCCGCCGCGCAAGCCTTCTGTCCGGCGCCTTCGGGACTTGCCACCGTCGCGGTGCAGCGCGTGGTCGATGGCGACACCTTGCGCCTGAGCGACGGCCGCAGTGTTCGCATGATCGGCCTCAACACGCCTGAACTGGGCAAGCAGGGCCGCAGTGACGAACCTTTCGCCGTGGCGGCGCGCAAACGCCTGGAATCATTGGTGGCTGACAGCGGCGGACGCGTCGGTTTGCTCCCCGGCAAGCAAGCGAAAGATCATTACGGACGTACGCTCGCCCACCTCTATAGCGTCAGCGGCGCCAATCTCGAAGCTCAGATGCTCGCCGATGGCCTCGGCTTTCAAGTCGCCGTGGCGCCGAATGTCGATCTGGTCGCCTGTCAGCAAGCCGCCGAGCGTAACGCACGACAGGCTGGGCGAGGTCTCTGGCGGCAATCACCTGTACTGAAAGCGGAGCAGATCCAGCGCTCGGGTTTTGCTGTGGTCAGCGGTCGTGTGAGCAAGGTGCAACGCAATCGCGGCGGAATCTGGATCGAGTTGCAAGACTCGCTTGTATTGCGTGTTGCACCCAATCTGGTCGGACAATTCGACAATGCTCGCTTGCAAGCGCTGAAGGGCAAGCAGATCGAGGCGCGCGGCTGGGTGGTCGATCGCTCGCGACGCGGTGGACTGCAATCGGGTCAAGCGCGTTGGCTGTTGCCGCTGACTGATCCTTCGATGCTGCAAACTTCCCGCTGAAGAAAAATTGTAGACATTTTTTCTGTCGATTGTGAACAGTCAAGCCCTTGTGCGTCGTGGCTCTTGGCCCAAAGTCGTAGGGCAGGGCGCTTGACAGTGGTGACCGCTCAGTCTTGTGGGGACTTTGCGAGGCGCGTATCCTCGCTGACCAGTCTGTCCAACAGTAAAAAGCGGAATGCCAAAATGACTGATCTGAAAACTGCCGCTCTCGAATATCATTCCAATCCTCGTCCAGGGAAGCTGAGTGTCGAGCTCACCAAGGCCACTGCTACCGCCCGCGACCTGTCGCTGGCCTACAGCCCCGGCGTAGCTGAACCAGTGCGTGAGATCGCTCGCGATCCTGAACTGGCCTACAAATACACCGGCAAGGGCAACCTGGTTGCAGTCATTTCCGATGGCACCGCGATTCTGGGGCTGGGTAACCTCGGCCCACTGGCTTCCAAGCCAGTCATGGAAGGTAAAGGCGTACTGTTCAAGCGCTTCGCCGGCATCGATGTTTTCGACATCGAAGTCGACTCCGAAAGCCCGCAAGCCTTCATCGGGACCGGTCAACGCATGTCCATCAGCTGCGGTGGCATCTGGCGGGAAGTGATCTTGGCGCCGGGGTGGTGTGAGTTCGACCGCGCTCTGATCGAGCAGTGCGACATTCCGGTGTTCCACGATGACCAGCACGGCACCGCTATCGTGACCGCTGCCGGCATGATCAACGCCCTGGAAATCGCTGGCAAAACCCTGCCGGAAGCCAAGATCGTCTGCCTGGGCGCCGGCGCTGCCGCCATCTCCTGCATGAAATTGCTGGTGAGCATGGGCGCACGCATTGAAAACATCTTCATGGTTGACCGTACCGGTGTGATCCACTCCGGCCGTGACGACCTGAACCAGTACAAAGCCGTGTTCGCTCACGCCACCGACAAGCGCAGCCTGGCTGACGCTCTGAAAGGCGCTGACGTGTTCGTCGGTCTGTCCGGCCCGAACCTGCTGAGCGCTGAAGGCCTGCTGTCGATGGCGCCGAACCCGATCGTGTTCGCCTGCTCGAACCCGGATCCGGAAATCTCCCCGGAACTGGCGCACGCCACCCGTAGCGACGTGATCATGGCCACCGGCCGTTCGGACTACCCGAACCAGGTCAACAACGTACTGGGCTTCCCGTTCATCTTCCGTGGTGCCCTGGACGTTCGCGCCAAGCGCATCAACGAAGAAATGAAAGTGGCTGCAGCCAACGCTCTGCGTGAACTGGCCAAACTGCCGGTGCCACAGGACGTGTGCGACGCCTACGGCGGTGCCCCGCTGGAATTCGGCCGTGAGTACATCATTCCGAAGCCAATGGACAAGCGCCTGATCACCCTGATCTCCGACGCTGTGGCCAAAGCCGCGATCGAGACTGGTGTGGCCACCCTGCCGTATCCGAAGAACTACCCGCTGAAAAGCGTGGATGACGTGTTCAACGGCTAAGTCGTTGTAGTGCTTCAACCGAAAGCCCCGGCTCGTTATGAGTCGGGGCTTTTTTATGTCCGAGGGTTTTGCGGTGTGGTTCAGTGCCTCTTCGCGAGCAGGCTCGCTCCCACCTTGAAACACATTCCCCTGTGGGAGCGAGCCTGCTCGCGAAGTCGTCAGCTCGGTCAACACCTCAGAGGGCAGGCAATAAAAAGCCCCGCACTTCAATTGAAGGCGGGGCTTTTCAATAGAAGTGGATCAGAACAAATCGATCGGCGCCTGCTCATCCGCCGGCAGCGGGCTACCCGGTGCCGAGCCATTACCCAGCTCGTTCACCGACGGTGGCGTGTCTTCAGCCTTGAACAGCTCGAAGTACGCCCCAGGCGTGCTCGGCGTCGCCGCGCGACCGCTGACCGGGTCCACCCGCAGGCTGAGCAACCCTTCCGGCTCAGGCTGGACGTGAGGCGGCTTGTCCTTCAGCGCGGCGGCCATGTAGTTCATCCAGATCGGTAGCGCCACGGTGCCGCCGAACTCGCGGCGACCAAGGCTTTCCGGCTGGTCGAAGCCCGTCCACACGGTGGTCACGTAGTCGGCGTTGTAACCGGAGAACCAGGCATCTTTCGATTCGTTGGTGGTACCGGTTTTACCGGCGATGTCGCTACGGCCAAGAGCCAGTGCGCGACGACCGGTGCCGAGCTTGATCACGTCCTGCAACATGCTGTTGAGGATATAAGTAGTGCGACCATCGACGATCCGCTCCGCCACGGCCGGCGCTTGTGGTGCCGCTGCGGCGCCCGGGGCTTCACCCGGAACCGGCGCCGCGTTGACGGTGAACGACTGCTCGGCCGGTACCGCGATACCGTCGGTGGCCGAGCCGCCCTGCGGTACGGTCGGCGGGTTGGCGACGAACAGCGAGTCACCGTTACGGCTTTCGATCTTGTCGATGATGTACGGGGTGATCTTGTAGCCGCCGTTGGCGAAGGTGCTCCAACCGGTAGCGATCTCCATTGGCGTCAAGGTCGCGGTGCCCAGCGCCAGCGACAGGTTCGGCGGCAGGTCTTGCTTGTTGAAGCCGAAGCGGGTGATGTAGTCGATGGTCTTGCCCACGCCCATCGCCTGCAGCAAGCGGATCGACACCAGGTTGCGCGATTTGTACAACGCCTCGCGCAGACGGATCGGGCCGAGGAAGGTATTGGTGTCGTTCTTCGGACGCCAGACCTTGTCCAGGTACTCGTCGACGAACACGATCGGCGCATCGTTGACCAGCGTGGCGGCGGTGTAGCCGTTATCCAGTGCCGCGCTGTAGACGAACGGCTTGAAGCTCGAACCCGGCTGACGCTTGGCCTGCATGGCGCGGTTGTAGTTGCTCTGCTCGAAAGCGAAACCGCCAACCAGCGAGCGAATCGCGCCGTTCTGCGGATCCAGCGATACCAGCGCCCCTTGCGCCTGCGGAATCTGGCTGAACTTCAACGAATTGTCTTTCTGGCGTTGCACGCGAACCAGATCGCCGACCTGCGCCACATCCGAGGGCTGGCGCGGGTTGGTGCCCATGCTGTTGGTGTTGAGGAACGGCCGTGCCCATTTCATGGTGTCCCAGGCAACGTGCTCTTCGCCGGTGCGGGTCAGCACTTGCAGACCGTTCTTGTCGATCTGGGTGACGATCGCCGGTTCCAGGCTGCTGATAGTGCGCTGTTTGGTCAGTTCGGTTGCCCACGCTTCACGGGTCTTGCCCGGCAGGCGCGACTCGGGGCCACGGTAGCCGTGACGCTGGTCGTAGGTCATCAAACCTTCGTGCAGCGCGGTGTTGGCCATTTCCTGCAAATTGCTTGGCACCGTGGTAGTGACGCGGAAACCTTCGGTGTAGGCGTCGCTGCCATAGCGGCCGACCATTTCGGCACGGGCCATTTCGGCGATGTACGGTGCGTTCACCTCCGGGGTCGGCACGTGATAGCTGGCGTTCAGTGGCTCGTTGATCGCAGCGGTGTAGTCCGTTTCGTTGATCTTGCCAAGCTTGTACATGCGCCCGAGGATCCAGTCGCGACGTTCTTTACTGCGCGCCGGGTTGGCCAGCGGGTTGAAACGCGACGGAGCTTTCGGCAGGCCAGCGATCATCGCCATCTGCGCGAGGCTGACGTCACGGATCGACTTGCCGTAATAAACCTGCGCCGCCGCCTCGATGCCGTAGGCGCGGTTGCCCAGATAGATCTTGTTCACATACAACTCGAGGATCTCGTCCTTGGTCAGCTGACGTTCGATTTGCAGAGCCAGGAGGATTTCGGTGGTTTTGCGCGAGAAACTGCGTTCGCTGGTCAGGAAGAAGTTCTTCGCCACCTGCATGGTGATGGTGCTGCCGCCGGATTGAATGTGTCCACTCTTGACCAGTTGGGTCGCGGCGCGCATCAGGCTGCTTGGATCGACACCGTAGTGATTGGCGAAATTGTCGTCTTCAGCACTTAGTAACGCATTAATGAAATTGGGGGGAATGTCGGCGAAACGGATCGGAGTCCGGCGCATTTCGCCGAATTCTGCGATCAACTTGTTATCGCTGCTGTAGACCCGCAGTGGAATCTGCAACTGAATGCTTCTCAGAGCCTCCACGGATGGCAAACCCGGACTAAGGTAAAGATACGCGCCACTGAGACCTAAAAGCAGTCCGCAGAAAACGGCGACGATGGACCAACCGAAAAATTTCAGCAAACGAATCAAGGCGTTTGGACATCCAGGGCAAAGAATGAATTTGGCAACGGGGGTTGTGGCGACACACAGAACGACCCGCGCTGGCAGTAAAAAGCGGAAAAAATCGCTGGGCATTATAAGCACTTTTCTGCTGGAGGCGTCATTTGCGCTTCTGTCAAGACGGGGTGAAGGAACGCAATGCGTATTACAGAGTCCGTAACTCACGGAAAGTCATAGGGAATTGGTAGTGCTGGGACTCTTCAATAAAAAGACCAATACGTTACTGGGGATCGACATCAGCTCCACGTCAGTGAAGCTGCTGGAATTGAGCCGTCAGGGCGACCGCTACCGGGTCGAGGCATACGCGGTGGAGCCGTTGCCGGCGAACGCCGTGGTCGAAAAAAACATCGCCGAGCTCGAAGGTGTGGGCCAGGCTCTGAGCCGGGTGCTGGTCAAGGCACGCACCGGCAACAAGAACGTGGCGGTGGCGGTGGCCGGTTCGGCGGTGATCACCAAGATCATCGAAATGGATGCGGGCCTGACCGACGACGAGTTGGAGAACCAGCTCAAGATTGAAGCCGACCAATACATTCCCTATCCGCTGGACGAGGTCGCCATCGACTTCGAAGTCCAAGGCGTGTCGCCGCGCAACCCGGAACGGGTCAACGTGCTGCTCGCCGCCTGTCGCAAGGAAAACGTCGAAGTCCGCGAAGCTGCGCTCGCGCTGGCCGGGCTTACCGCTCGCGTGGTCGACGTCGAGGCGTACGCGCTGGAGCGCTCGTTCGGCTTGCTCGCGACGCAGTTGGCCGCTTCCCAGGAGCGCCTGACCGTGGCGGTCGTCGACATCGGTGCGACCATGACCACCCTCAGCGTCCTGCACAACGGCAAGATCATCTATACCCGCGAGCAACTGTTCGGAGGCCGGCAACTGACCGAGGAAATCCAGCGTCGCTATGGCCTGACCATCGAGCAGGCGGGCCTTGCGAAAAAACAGGGCGGCCTGCCCGACGACTACGTCAGCGAGGTGCTGCAGCCGTTTCGCGAGGCGCTGGTGCAGCAGGTGTCGCGCTCTTTGCAGTTCTTCTTCGCCTCCGGGCAATACAACGCGGTCGACCACATTCTGCTGGCCGGCGGCACGGCGTCGGTGCCAGGGCTGGACCGGCTGATCGAGCAGCGTCTGAATACCCCGACCCAGGTGGCCAATCCGTTTTCCAACATGGCCTTGAGCAGCAAGGTCAACGCAGGGGCTCTGGCCAGTGATGCGCCGGCCCTTATGATTGCCTGCGGGCTCGCGCTCAGGAGTTTCGACTGATGGCGCGGATCAACCTGTTACCGTGGCGTGAAGAGCGTCGCGAAGAGCGGCGCAAACGCTTCCTGCTGACCTTGATCGGCGTGGTGGTCGGTTCGGTGGGCGCCGTATTCATTGCCGATCAGATCATCAGCAACGCCATCGCCCGGCAAGTGGCGCGTAACGACTACATCGGCAAGCAGATTGCTGTGGTCGACGAGCGGATCAAGCAGATCAGCGAGCTCAAGGCTCATCGCCAGCAACTGGTCGAACGCATGCGCATCATTCAGGACTTGCAAGGCAACCGGCAGGTCAGCGGGCGGATCTTCGATCAACTGGCGCGCACGTTGCCTGACGGCGTGTATTTCACCGACGTGAAAATGGCCGGCAAAACCCTGTCGATCAGCGGAGCGGCGGAGTCGAACAATCGTGTCTCCGAGTTGATGCGCAATCTGGATGCGTCCGACTGGTTCGACGCCCCTAGCCTGAACGAAGTGAAATCAACCTCCGCCGATCAGCAGGAGCAGGCCAATCTCTTTCAGTTGACCGTTCGTCAGACCCAGCCCAAGACCGTGGAGGACGAGCCATGAAGCCGTCCGAATGGCTGGACAGTCTGCGCAGCATCGACTTCAACGATCTGGATACCAGCAATATCGGTTCCTGGCCGGCGGCAGTGAAGGCCATCGCCGGGGCGCTGTTGATGGTGTTGGTGTTGGCGCTTGGTTACAACTTTTTCATCAGTGACATGGAAAACCAGCTCGATGCCAAACGCGAGGAGGAGACCACGCTCAAGGAGCAATTCGCCAGCAAGGCGCGACTGTCGGCCAATCTGGAGCTGTACACCCAGCAGATGAAAGAGATGGAAAACACCTTTGGCGTGTTACTGCGGCAACTGCCCAGCGACACGGAGGTTCCAGGCCTGCTGGAAGACATCACGCGTACAGGTTTGGGCAGCGGCTTGGAGTTTGAAGAGATCAAACTGTTGCCGGAGGTCGCCCAGCAGTTCTACATCGAACTGCCGATTCAGATCACCGTCACTGGCGCCTATCACGACCTCGCTACCTTCGTCAGCGGAGTGGCCGGGTTGCCGCGCATCGTCACCCTGCATGACTTCGAACTGGCCCCCGCCAATGAGGAGGGCGGGCCGAAACTGCGCATGAGCATCCTTGCCAAGACTTACCGCTATAACGACAAAGGGCTGCAAAAATGAGCCTGATTCGTTATTCGGCCTTGTCGATGGTGCTGCTGGCATTAAGTGGATGTGGTGGCAGCGATGACGTCAGCGACCTCGACGCCTACATGAATGAAGTACGCCTGCGCCCGGCAGGCAAGATTGAACCAACCCCGACATTTCGGTCTTACCCGACATTCACTTACAGCGCCGCCAACCTGCGTAGCCCGTTCTCGCGCCAGGTGCGCGTCGATCTGGCCGGGCAGAAACACGGCTCGCGCAACGTAAAACCTGATCCCAACCGGATCAAGCAATACCTCGAAGGTTTCAACATCGAGCAGTTCGAGATGGTCGGTACGATCGGCAATGCCGCCGGTTCTTTCGCGCTGTTGCGCGGAGCGGGTGGCGTGCATCGCCTGAAGGTTGGCGATTACCTGGGGCGCAACGATGGCCGCATCGTTGCCATCAGCGCCACCCAGGTCGATGTAGTCGAAATCGTGCCTGATGGCGACGGCGCCTGGCTGGAGCGTCCGCGCACCATTCCTTTGAAAGAGCACTCATAGTGGAAGTCGAATAATGAACAGGATTTTCTCCACCCTCGGTTTTTCGCTATGGATAGCGCTGATGTCACCGATGGTTCAGGCGGCTAATCTGAAGACGCTGGACGTGGCAGCGTTGCCGGGTGACCGTGTCGAGTTGAAGCTGTCATTCGACGGGCCGCCGCCGCAGCCCAAGGGCTACACCACCGATTCGCCGGCGCGGATCGCGCTGGATTTGCCCGGTGTCGCCAGCCAGTTGGCCAGCAAGCATGTCGATCTGGGTAGGGGCAATGCACGCACGGCCACGGTGGTTGAAGCCAAGGATCGGACGCGCCTGATCGTCAATCTCACGCAATTGGCGCCATATGACACGCGGGTCGAGGGCAACAATCTTTTTGTGGTGGTAGGTCAGGGTGCGCCGACAACCGCTGCGCGCCCGGTTGCTGTGGCGGCGTCCCGTGCGACCGCGGCAGCGACTCCCACACCCGCCAAGGCGTTCGTGCCGAAAACCAAAGCCATTCGCGGCGTGGATTTTCAACGCGGTACGGCGGGCGAGGGTAACGTGGTCATCGACCTGTCCGACCCGACCATCGCCCCGGATATCCAGGAACATGACGGCAAGATCATCCTCAGCTTCGCCCGCACGCAATTGCCCGACAAGCTGCGGGTGCGCCTCGACGTCAAGGATTTCGCCACGCCAGTGCAGTTCGTCAACGCTGCCGCGACCGGCGATCGCGCGATCATCACCGTCGAGCCCAGCGGCACCTTCGACTATTCCACCTACCAGACCGATAACAAACTGACCGTCAGCATCCGGCCGATCACGGCGGACGACCTGCAAAAACGCAACGCTGATCGACAGGCCTACGTCGGCGACAAGCTATCGCTGAACTTCCAGGACATCGACGTGCGCTCGGTGCTGCAACTGATCGCCGATTTCACCAACCTCAATCTGGTGGCGAGTGACACGATTCAGGGCGGCATCACGTTGCGTCTGCAAAATGTGCCGTGGGATCAGGCGCTGGATCTGGTGTTGAAAACCAAGGGGCTGGACAAGCGCAAGATCGGCAATGTGTTGCTGGTCGCTCCGGCCGATGAAATCGCCGCCCGCGAACGTCAGGAGCTCGAATCGCAGAAACAGATCGCCGAACTGGCGCCGCTGCGCCGTGAGCTGTTGCAAGTGAACTACGCCAAGGCAGCGGACATCGCCAAGCTGTTCCAGTCGGTGACCAGTGCCGAGGCCAAAATCGACGAGCGTGGTTCGATTACCGTCGATGAGCGCACCAACAACATCATCGCCTACCAGACTCAGGATCGTCTCGATGAACTGCGGCGCATCGTGGCGCAACTGGATATTCCAGTGCGTCAGGTGATGATCGAGGCGCGGATCGTTGAAGCCAACGTGGATTACGACAAGAGCCTGGGTGTGCGCTGGGGTGGGTCGATCCAGAACAAGGGCAACTGGAACACCTCCGGGGTCAGTAACGGCTCATCGACCACCATTGGCACGCCGGGCAGCACCAGCACCAACTCGCCATTCGTCGACATGGGCACCGTCAACAACACGTCCGGGATTGGTATTGCCTTCATCACTGACAATGTTCTGCTCGATCTTGAGCTGACGGCCATGGAGAAGACCGGTAACGGCGAAATCGTCTCGCAACCGAAGGTAGTCACCTCCGACAAGGAAACCGCGAAAATCCTCAAAGGCACCGAGATTCCCTATCAGGAAGCCAGCTCCAGCGGCGCCACGTCGGTGTCGTTCAAGGAGGCTTCTCTGTCGCTGGAAGTGACGCCGCAGATTACTCCGGACAACCGCATCATCATGGAGGTCAAGGTCACCAAGGACGAACCGGACTACTTGAACAAAGTGCAGGATGTACCGCCGATCAAGAAGAACGAGGTCAACGCGAAGGTGCTGGTCAATGACGGTGAAACCATCGTGATTGGCGGCGTTTTCTCAAATACTCAAAGCAAGGTTGTAGATAAGGTGCCATTTCTTGGCGATGTGCCGTATCTTGGCCGCCTTTTCCGGCGTGATGTGGTTTCGGAGAAAAAATCCGAGCTGCTGGTATTT